>CAZMFH010000081.1:0-443 GCA_964565485.1 uncultured Verrucomicrobiota bacterium
CACATCATCAATGTCGCCAACCTTGCATGGCATCCATTATGTTCCACGCGAACAGCCAACCATATTGGATCGCATGCCGATCAAAGTTGTCAAATGGTTGATTTTCGGGGAATGGTTTGTCGAAGCAAGGTCGCAAGCATCCGGCACAGTGCAAGTTCTTAACACCACGGAAGGCCGGATTATTGTCGTGCAAGGCATTGCCCATAAAATCGCCCCCAACATGGCGCTGCGTGTTTCGGAAGGCGATCGAATTGTGCGCGGACAGCTGCTTGCTTCCGGAATTCGGATTGCCGGAGACCATATATTTGTCAACAAATTGATCTGGCATTTTCGCCGGCCACAACGCGGGGAAATCATGGTTTTTAAAACAACCGGCGTCCAACATCCGCAAATCATAACCAACGAACACTATGTCAAACGCATGGTTGGTCTGCTGGGCGAAA
>CAZMFH010000081.1:453-1687 GCA_964565485.1 uncultured Verrucomicrobiota bacterium
CAAATTTACATCAACGGAAGTCAGGTCTTGGCGCCCAAAAGCATGTTGCGCATCCAGGAGTGTCAGCCCGGCTACAACGGCTATCAGCAAATGGGCGCCTACATAGAAGCCCAGAACAATCATATCGTGCTTGGGGATGATGAATATTTTGCCTGCGGGGACAATCAATTAAACAGCCTTGACAGCCGTTATTGGGGGGCAGTGAAAACATTGGGGACCAACCAAATAAACATCTGTTCAAAAGGAGCAACAATTTTATGCGCAAAAACATCACAAAAAACAGCGCTTTTTTAGGTTTATTGGCTGCCGGCCTGATTTTTAACGCACCAGGGATGGCTGCCACACTGGCAACATCAGACTCAAGGGATACTCTTGTTACCCAGGAAAATTTGGACAATTTAAGTGTCGGCTTTATCTTTGAAAACATGAAACGCAATCTGGAGTATGATGGCGGCAGCAAAACCAAGCTGGAAGCATATAATTATTGCGGATATTTGGGGTATGATTTGTTTCAGAAGGCCACGTTTTTTGTAACCTTAGGCGCAACAGAAGGCAAATTGACCGGCAACGACAAAATGGGGCAAGACAAATTCAAGTGGTCGGGAGGCATAAATCTTAAATTATGGCATTACGACCTTGAGGAACCAGGGTTCATGGCCGGACGCTGCAGCATTCGAGGCATGGCAGAATATTCCCAGTACGAGACAAGGCTAAGACCAAACGACGGCAAACTTAAATGGAATGATTTGTACGCCATGCTGGCGCTCAATTACGAAATTTTTACCACTAAAATCGAGGATACCAATAATTATCCTTACAGTTTGCTGATCTATGCCGGACCGGCTGTTTCCAAAATCAATGCCGAGCATAATGAGTCCGGCCAAAGCAGGGATTTAACACAAGAACACTGGTTTGGCATTGCCGGCGGTGTTGATATTTTTGCTTCGCATAATCTTTCCATTGGCGGGCAAATCCAATATTTTGACAACGTCACATTAAGCGGAAGCATCATTTACAATTTTTGACGCCGACTTCCCAAGCGCCTTATCGAAAACACAAATCCTGCTTTCATCAAACAGAAATGTCGCATAATATATCTTATGTCTACTTAAATACTCCTGTTGACACAATAGGTTGTGTTTAAGGTCGGACATTTTAACTTCTTGCAGAAGGGGGTATATTATGACTGGTCGCTGTTATGTGGAAAAATTCGCTTCTTCTGTTCTTGCTATTC
>CAZMFH010000081.1:1697-10375 GCA_964565485.1 uncultured Verrucomicrobiota bacterium
CACAAATCCTGCTTTCATCAAACAGAAATGTCGCATAATATATCTTATGTCTACCTCAGGTTGACTGATTGCGCTACAGGTGGTATCGTTCTGGTTGTTTCCGGCGAATAGACACCATCAGGGAGCAAAATCACCGACAAGTTGTAAGCTGGATTAATTTTCTACAAACATTGTAGCGTTGCAGGCTATCGTACCAGGTAAATCAATTTCTCCGGCTTTCCTTTGCGTTCGATATCCAGCACAAAACCGCTGACTCTGTTTTGTAAAAATTCACTGATAAAATATTCCGCCCTTGACTGACTGATCATAGGCATGGAATTTAACTTTCTGATAACATCGCCTTGCTCCAATCCAAAACCGGCAAACATGCTTGCTTCGCCTTCGATGTCCAGGCAATATCCGGCAATCTGCGCGTTTTGATAAATTGGTTTAAGCGACTCAAAAACCTTGGCCAAACGATCAGTGTGCTCCAAAAGCTCCTGATAATAATCAAGCAACGCTTCGCGCTTGAGCACCCAGCGATGCTCGCCAACGCGATTGCCAAAACGAGGCAACATTGACCCGGCAACCTTGCCGACCAACGTGTTGGTTACAACAGACAAATCGGCGCCTCTTGAAAAACTTAACAATAAAGTTTCTTCACGGAAGGAATCGGCAACAATCACTCGGTCGCGCGCAATGGCAACCACGCGCACATTAGTGTCAAGCATATCGCCTTCCGTAACCAAGCGCTGGCTTTTCCCGTTTAAATCATCTATGATCGCCTTGCGTATCTGCAGCGGTCCTTTTGCGGCCGCAAAAGTCCCTGCCAATCGAAAACGTCCGGCCAAAAGGCCGGCGTCAGCTAAAGCCGGCGCGCTATCGCTTTGCTTGTAGAAAACCGAACCGTCAAAAATATAATCACTGAAATCATGCGCAACACCCAAGGAAACCGCTGCGTTATCCGGATTATCGGGCGTGAGACAACCCGGCCATTGCCGGAATTGCCAGGCAAAAAAAGCCGCCACAGCCAAGACGCCAA
Source organism: uncultured Verrucomicrobiota bacterium (assembly GCA_964565485.1). Lineage (GTDB taxonomy): Bacteria > Verrucomicrobiota > Kiritimatiellia > JAAZAB01 > JAAZAB01 > CAZMFH01. The sequence continues at coordinate 2,719 of CAZMFH010000081.1, forward strand.
CCATGCCGGCCCAAGCCAAGCGCTCAAAAACAGCAACAAAACTTGCAATCATCATAGCCGCCATAAAAAATGCTGATCAAAACGATCCTGAATAACGCAAGCTATAAGCCGGATTTTGTTCATCGCCAGGAGATTGACGCCAATCACCAGACAACTCGATGATCATGTGTCTTGCCTGACTTATCATTATTAAGCCAGGACTTATTGCGATCAACCCGATGCCGAGATCCGGATTGCTCCGAACCAAAGACGGGCCGCCTTAACAGCATCTACTTGATCTTGCTCCAGACGGGGTTTGCCTTGCCTTCGTCGTTTGCAACGAAGCGGTGGTCTCTTACACCGCCTTTTCACCCTTGCCCTTGAAGATCATAGACCGTCAAAGGCGGTTTGTTTCTGTGGCACTTTCCGTTGCTTCCGTTTTCCGGAAGCCCCCCCGACATTACATCGAGACGCCCTGCCCTGTGGAGTCCGGACTTTCCTCCCCGCACAAAAGCGCGAAGCGATCATCCGCTTGCGTTATTCAAGATCACGTCCAATATACACCATCAAACGATCCAATACAAGAGGCGTCCGCAAAAAGCGCAAGAAACCATGGCATTATCACGCTTGACATCCTGAATGACATGTGGAGGGAGTTTCATATGACAGCCTGAACAAGCTGCATTTTCCACTCCGACAATGGCGATATCCTTGCGGTTTTCCATGACATGATTATAACGCTTCAGCCATTCCGCATCCAAACCTTGCGTCAGATCACTGCGCTTTTGCAACAATTCTTCAATTTCACGTTCCAGATTTTTTTGACGTTCATCCAGACGTTGCAAATCAATGCGCACTGTTTCCTCGGCTTTTGCCAGATTATTGCGCAAAGCTTCGGCTTCCTGTTCGATCTGCTCGATGTTTTCCATAACGGCCAGTTCTTTGTCTTCCGTTTTGGATAGTTGATTCCGTAAAGATTCAATTTCCTTGCCCAAAACTTTGAATTCGTTGTTGGACTTGATCTGAAACTGTTGTTCGCGCAGCTTGTCAATTTGCTGACGAAGCGATCCAATTTCGACTTCAATTTGCCGAACATTCAGTTGCCTGGCTTTGATGGCTTCCTTATTAGCATCCAGCGCGGCACGATGTTGTTGCAGGGCGGCCTCGACTTGTTGACGTTGCGCAGGAATATCGCTTAATTCCCTGCGGCAACGCGCCAAATCGCAATCACGCTCCTGAACAATCAAAAGTTTTTCTATAATATGGCGAACACTTTTCTGATCCATTTATCTTCCTTCCCAACCCGCGCAATCAGTTAAAATTTGCCGACCGGCCTATATCCCGGCCCACCCCAAAGCACATCCCGCGCAATCCATCGTCCTTCCAGCGACCGGATATTCCATCGTCCGGTATTTTCATTGTAGATTGCCAGATCGGAAGCGCCGTTGCCGTCAAAATCGCCAAACACAGGTTCGCCGCCACCCCCACCCCACGACCAATCCCAGACAAGCGTCCGTCCATCCAGACTGAAGACAAACCATTTGCCGGTTGCCGCTCCATAGACGGCCAGATCCCAGACACCATCGCCGTCAAAATCGCCCGCAACCGGTTCATAACCAGGCGCCCCCCAAATAAAGCCGCTGAGCAACACATTGCCTCGGGAAGTCTGGATAAACCAGCGTCCAGTCGCTGTTTCATAAACGCACAAATCCCATTCGCCGTCGCCATTATAATCGCCAAGGACAGGCATAAACCCTGCCCCACCCCAAACAGTTTCCGCCAGTTGTCCCTTGGAGCGCAAGACATACCATTGCCCATTATATTGATTATAGAGCGAAATCTGAGCATGCCCTATGCCCTGATAGTCGGCTGCAATACCAATATAGCCAACGTCACCAAAGCGTCCGCTGACCCAGCCATAACCGCGCCCGGAAAAGAGCGCATTCCAAATACCGTCGCGATAAATAATTGGATCGGACCGATGATCGCCATCAAGATCGCCTAAAACCGGCGTTCCATTCAGTCCGCCGAACAAAACCACATTATTTCCCAGGACGTCTCCGTTTGGGCGCATAACGCTCCAATATATGCCGTTATAAACCGCCAAATCAGATATGCCGTCGCCATCATAATCATTCAGCGCCTGATAATTAATGCTCGGCATGGTCGTAACGCGCAAAGCGCCCAAACGCCGAACAACGTTATTGTCTGGATTACTGTCGGCAATCATGGAAGGAAAAACAGGCAAAACACGCGCATAAAGATAATAGTCTCCGGCTGTGGCCGGCAGACGCAAATCAACCCCCGGCACATTAAGAACAATTGTCTGGCCAGGGCGCAATGGCACCGTGCGCGTGAGCGCTCCAATCTTTGTTTTGCCGGGAAGCTCAAACGAAAGATTAGTTGAAGCAAAAAACTCCATCCCCAATGTTGCATCCGAACCAACAAATTCGGCGCCGCCACCGTGCCGCAAACGCAAAGAAACCACTGAGGCGCGCGCGCCCAATGCTACCCTTGCCGGCAGAACGACAAAATCACTGACCTGCAAATCGGCGCTCTGCGTTGCGCTATAGCCGCGTGCCATTCCCGACCATAAGCCGGTTAATTCGGCGCTTTTGGCCCTCACCCAGTAATAATAAAAGACACCCGGTTGCGGGTTGTTGTTATTAAATTCCAGGCCGGTTACCTCGCCAAGTTTGGCCGCGCCATGATCCGGCGGAGGCAAAGGCCTCTGGCTGCGCCAAACCTCATAGCTAAGCGCAGATTTGACGCTGTTCCATGTCAGACGCACACGCCCGACATATCCGCCCTGACTGGCCGAAAAACCAAGCGGAATCCCGAAAACATAACCAATTTCATCGGCGCTCGCCGTGCCGGCGCAAATGGCGTTTGTGGCCTGCACGCTGTATTTGTATTCAACCCCCGGCTGCGCATTGAAATCATCGAAAGAATTTCCAGCTGTAAAGTATACCTCTCGCCGGGCAATTCCACCGCCGGCTCGATAGACCCGGTATTGGGCTGCGCCATCCACAAACGACCATGTAACCCGCACTTTATTGGTAAAAACACCATCGGTGGCAAAAACTCCGCCTGGCGCGGCCAGGCCGCGGTAGCCTGTTTCACGGTTGACACTGCGGCGACCTTCCCCGCCATGCGTGTTGACCGAACACAACCAATAGTAATACAAAACACCCGGCAAGGCGGAGTCATCCCTGAATTCATTCTGCACAACATCCCCAATCAATTCCACCTGATTGGGATCGAAAGTTACCCCGCGATAAATCCGGTAGCTGGCAGCCTTGGGCACCGCTGCCCATTGAACAAGCACATAATCGGAATATGTGCCGCGTGAAGCGCGCACATTGGCCGGCGCTGCGGGCGCGGTGATCTCCACCACTACGGCTAATTCGCCGGTAATCACCACCTGCCCCGTTGGCCAGTAATTACTGCCGATATCACGCGCCACGGCGATCACACCGGCCGTATATATGCCAACTTCCAAGCCGGAAAGATCCGTAAAACTGACAAAAATGGAATCTGCCTGACCAGTGCTTACCCCACTGCCGGAGCTGAGATTTTGGATCAATGCCGTGCCTTTATTAGTTACGGAAAAAGCATAAGCCATCGGCGCAACCGGCGGCAAACTCCCGTTGCGAATGGAGAAAAACTGACCGGTCGGGCTGAGCCCGCGTTCAACCACCTGCGTTAATTGCGCCGGAGCATATTCGATGACCGGCCTGCCCACCATACGCATCAGCACGTTCATGTCATTGGTTTTGCCGCCGCCATTCGTGCTGGCAATTTGCACAATACCGGTATAAATCCCGGGCATCAGTCCGGCAGTGTTATATGTGTTTGTTTCCGGTGCGCCACCAAGCGGACAGCAGGTTCCACCGGCCGGCGCCACACTCAACCATTGCGCTCCTTCAATTACGGCAGCATCATAATTAAATGTGCCGCCGCCGGCATTGGTAACATAAAAGACATCCGCCGGCGCATTAAAGCCCTGCATGATGGAATTGCTCAGCGAAGCTGGAACAAACTGCATATCCATAACATCGGTGACTATTCTGACCGTCTGCGTTGCGCAACCGGCAGCATTAGATAATCCGGTAAAGACAATATCCACCAGACCCGTATAGGATCCGTTGTCCAAACCAGCTGTATTGTAGCTGACTTTCAGAATGTTGGTGTTTGGATAAGCATATTGTATATAATGCGAATAGCCGGTTGAAGGTGTAACCGTAATCCAAGGGAAATTCACCTGCGCGTCAAAACGTGCCCCCATGTCCAATCCACCCGTACCGGTGGCGACAATCTTGATTTCCTGAGTCTCCACCTGGCCGCCATGCATAATTGAATTGGTTATCTGCATTGGCGAAACATCCAACCCCAATACATACAAAACCACTTCCGTTCCCGCCGCGCTTGTTGTGCCGTTACAAAAGACCCGCACATGACTGTAATAGTCCGCTCCGGTCAATCCAACGGCGCTATTTGTGATCCAGTTTGTAAAAACGCCGCCGTTGGGAATCTGGCCGGTTGGAAAAGCGAGCGAAATCCAACTGTTGGACACGACAAAACTGATGTCGAGCGTGGAACCATAAGGCGTGGCATTCGAAACCGTGAACATGTAGCCGGTGGAAACGCTTTCCTGAATCAGCATGGCTAAAACCTGAACCGGGCTAAACTGCAAATTCTGCCCCGGAGCAATACGAATTCCGGCATAAAAAATCAATCCGAAAACCAAAACAAGCATGCGCCGCATCATATCACGCCCTCTTTGAACTTGTTTGTCATGCAGAAACTTTGCCGATTAAATCGGCTTTGCTTTTATCATAACGCATGCTGACTGCAAATGCAAGCAGGATTGCTTTTTTTCGTAAAATCACAACAAAAGCCGCTCTGCCGCTCCGGACAACCGGGTCGGCAACCCCAGACGCTGATAGCATAAATCTGTGGCCACCCGTCCCTGCGGTGTGCGTTTGATATAACCCTCCTGAATCAGATAGGGCTCATAAACATCCTCAATCGTGTCCGGTTCCTCGCTGACGGAAACAGACAATGATCCAATTCCAACCGGGCCACCGGAAAATTTCTCGACAATCACCCGCAAAATCCGCTTATCCATTTCGTCAAGTCCATGTTTGTCAATATCGAGCATGGTCAAAGCGCGATCGGCCACATCGTGCGTGATTTTATTGTCCGCCCTGACTTGCGCATAATCACGCACCCAGCGCAGCAGGTTGTTGGCAATCCGCGGTGTTCCGCGCGCGCGTCCGGCAATTTCCCGCGCGCCGGGTTGATCAATGTCAACATTCAAGATGCGCGCTGAACGGAAAACTATTTCCATCAATTCCTCGGCATTGTAGTAGTCCAGACGGCAATTCAGGCCGAACCTTGAGCGTAACGGCTCGGAAAGCAATCCGCTTCTGGTTGTTGCGCCAACCAGCGTGAACTTGGGCAGATTGAGGCGCACTGAACGGGCGTGCGGCCCCTGGTCAATCATGATGTCGAGCACAAAATCTTCCATGGCGGAATAAAGATATTCCTCCACTGTCTTTTGCATGCGATGGATTTCATCAATAAAGACAATATCACCGCGTTCGACACTCGTCAGCAATCCGGCCAGATCGCCGGGTTTGTCTATAACCGGACCGGAAGTAGCCCGTAATTGCACCCCCATGGCTTCGGCCAGGATATAAGCAAGCGTTGTCTTGCCCAACCCGGGCGGACCGGAAAGCAAAACATGGTCCAATACGTCATTGCGTCCACGCGCAGCCTGCACAAACAATTCCAAACGTTCCCGGATTTTGAGCTGACCGACAAAATCCTGAAAACGGCCGGGACGCAAACTGATATCCAGTTCGACGTTCTTCTGATTCAGTTGGGTTGTCTGACGTTCAATCATGAACCTTGCATCCTCTGCGCGAAAGCGGAAGGCAGCTTCAATCCAAAAACGCGCCCAGATGGTTGGGCAACTCGGCAACCGCCAAACGAATTTGACGCATTGAATCGCGCTCGCGCAGCGTAACCGTATCATCCTCCAAGGTTTGGAAATCAATTGTTACGCCAAAAGGCGTGCCAATTTCATCCTGCCGCCGATAGCGCCTGCCGATTGCTCCGGTTATGTCCCAAAAACAGTTCCAGCGGCGTTGTAATTGCTCATAAATTGTGCGCGCTTTAGCCACTAGTTCCGGCTTGTTCTTCAGTAAAGGAAAGACGGCCGCCTTGATGGGCGCCATGCGCGGTGCAAAGCGCAAAACGGTGCGCAGCTCAAAGCCGTCCGGCGCCGCAACGCCATGCTCGGCTTCGCGCGGACTGGCGGTGTTTTTGCCGGCCGGCACCCATTCCTCATAATAAGCCTCGCAAAGCAACGCCAAGACTATACGATCAACACCCGCCGATGGTTCCACAACATGCGGCATGAATTTCTCATGAGTATCCTGGTCAAAATATTCAAGCGTCTTGCCGCTATGCTGCTGATGGCGGGAAAGATCAAAATCGCCGCGCGCCGCGATGCCCTCCAGTTCCTGCATGCCGAACGGAAAATCATACATAACGTCCACACAGGCGCTGGCATAGTGCGCAAGTTCTTCCTTGTCATAAACGTGCGCCTGCAAACTTTCGGCGGGCAGGCCAATATCCGCATACCAACGCATGCGTTCCTTGACCCAATAATCATGCCACTCGGCGTCTGATCCCGGCTTGACAAAGAACTCCAACTCCATTTGCTCAAATTCACGCGAGCGAAAGGTGAAATTACGCGGATTGATTTCATTACGGAACGCTTTGCCGATCTGGGCAATTCCGAACGGGATTTTTTGACGCGCCACAGCAAGCACATTGGCAAACTGAACAAAAATGCCCTGCGCTGTTTCCGGGCGCAGATAAGCCACAGCGGATTGCTCCTCCACTGGACCGACATGTGTTTTAAACATCAGATTAAAAGCGCGCGGCGGCGTCAGTTCTTTGGAACCGCAGGCCGGACAGACCATCCCCGGCGGCAATTCAAAACCGGCTTCGTTTTTAAGAAGCGCCTGGCCTTGTTCCTCGCAAAGCGCATCAGCCCGGAACCGTTTGCGGCAGGCGCGGCAATCAACCATCGGATCGGCAAACCCGCCGATATGGCCGGAAGCCTCCCAGACTTTCGGATGCATGATAATGGAACTGTCCAGCCCGACAACATTGTCGCGCCGAACCACAACATCGCGCCACCATGCTTCGCGCACATTGCGCTTTAACTCACAGCCCAAAGGCCCATAATCCCAAAAGCCATTGATGCCGTCATAAATCTCCGAGCTTTGAAAGATAAAACCGCGCCGTTTGCAGAGCGAAGCCAGCGTTTCCATGGTCGGTTTGTTTTGATGGCGTTGCATGGCGCTTGATTCTGGAGCATTGTTTTCCATTGGTCAAGCTTAAACCATCAGCTCCCGACAAACACAGGAGAGCTTCATGCGCCCGGCATACCGGGCGCATCATGGAGCGCGCCAATTTGCAGTAGTTGCTATAGCGGCATGCCCTGCGCCTCCTGCTTGCGCGCAGCGCGCAGGCAAATGCAGCTGCGGCATTCTGACCTCATCAACTCCGGATGTTTAATCAAAATCCATCACGGATTCAGGTTCAGGAAGAAGCTCTTTATCATAAGCGGGATCATATTGATGGTCTTCCGCTCCGC
>CAZMFH010000082.1:0-10100 GCA_964565485.1 uncultured Verrucomicrobiota bacterium
CAACAGACATTTTCATGCTTGCCCAACCGAAGACGCGCCTGCCGGACCATCCCTTCGGCAAGATCAACAGCGTCAATTCGCGCCTGGGGAAAAAATCGAATCAACTGTTCGGTCAACAAACCGGTGCCGCACCCAACTTCCAAAATCATCGGCGGGTTCCCGCATTCCGGCAACCACTGCGCCAGGCGTCCGGCCACCATTTTCTGGATATTTGCCGCGCGATGATAGGAAAATGCCGCCGCTGAAAAACGGCCCGCCGGCATGGCACAAAAAGCTTGTTTTTTCATGCCAAACCTTTCAGGAACGCTTCAATTTCTGCCGCAACAAGCTCCGGAAAGCGCAACGGCAAATCATGCCCAACACCATCGAATAATTTCCAATTTCCGCACGGAAGACATTTGGCTAACTGCGCTCCGGCCTGCCATGGCACAATCATATCCGCGCGACCATGCAAAACCAATACCGGAAGATTCAACTGTGGCAGGATATTTCGCAAATCGGCGCTTTCCAGATAAAACAGTCCATTGAGAAGCTTATGGCGCGCCTGCTCAGACGGCAAACAAGCCGTCCAATGACGCTCGTCCGCTCCAGAAATGTGCTCCGCATGCGGTGCGGCGCATTGCGCATAAAAGGCGCGCAAGACTGATTGAGGATTGCGTTTGAATCCGACTTTCATTGCGCGCAAAACGGCAGGCGCCACGCCTTGGTGTTCCGGCGCTGCGCAGAAACGCGCCGTGCCGCTGATCAACACAAGCGCGGCTATTTTTTCCGGAAACGCCGCCGCCGCCTCGATGGCCAGCATGGCGCCCAATGACCAACCAACCAGGACAACAGCGCCTTGGCTGGCGTCCAACAACCCGGCCAGCCCTGCCAAGGAAGGCTGTGCGCCTGCCGCAACATGATCAATGCCTGAGGTCAGAGAGACAGTCCGCGTTTGATCAAGCAAAACGCCCAAAGCGCGCAAAGCAGTCCCTTCAAACGCCCATCCGGCAATCAAGATCATCTGATGAGGCGTCACAGAATCCGCTCCTTACGCGCTGTTGTTATAATGATATCGGTTGCTCGTTCAATGTCAGCCGGCGTGAGTTTAAGCGTTAGCGACAGCCGCAAACGGGACGTTCCCTCCGGCACAGTCGGCGGTCGAATAGCAACGGCCAGAATGCCAAGCTCGCGCAAGCTCTGCGCAAAACGCAAGGTTTGCTGATTATCCCCAATTATCAGGGGAATAATCTGGCTGGCGGAGTTGCCGGTATTAAAGCCGGCCGCACGCAAACAATCGCGCAAACTCCGCGCGCGCTCCAGCAACAACAGACCCTGATCGGGCTGCCGGTCAAGCGCGGCCAAAGCGCCCAGCGCCGCGCCGACGCTGGCAGGCGGCAGGCTGGTGCTGAAAATAAAAGCGCGCGCGCGATTGATCAACCAACGCCGGCAAACCTCACTGCCGGCGACAAATCCGCCATAACCGCCAAGCGCCTTGCTAAGCGTACCCATTGCCACAGGCACGGCATCCTGCAAGCCCAGCGCGCCGATCAAACCCGTTCCGCGCGGACCGAAAACACCGGTGGCATGCGCTTCATCAACAATCAACATCGCGCTCGCGGCGCGGGCCGCTTCCGCAATCGCGCTCAACGGCGCAAGATCGCCATCCATGCTAAAAACCGATTCGGTCACAACAAAAAGCCGGCGCGCGCCGGAAGCCCGGCGCAGCATGTCTCGCAAATGTTGCGGATCATTATGCCGGAAACGCAGCACACGGGCGCGACTCAATCCTGCGCCATCCAAAATGCTCGCATGCGCCAGCCGGTCGGCTATGATACAGTCCTCGCGTCCCGCCAAGGCGCCAAGCAAACCGAGATTGGCAAGATAGCCGCTTCCGAAAACCAAAGCTGCCTGATATCCCTTATGTGCAGCCAGTGCGGCTTCCAATTCTTCATGGCACGGCAAAGTGCCGGAAACCAGGCGCGAGGCTCCGGATCCGGCGCCACAAACGCGCAACGCCTGTTCCGCCGCCGCCAGAACTTGCGGCGCGCGCGCCAGGCCGAGATAATCATTGCTTGAGAAATCAAGCCATCTGCGATTCGCATCATGATCGGCATGCGTATAGACATGAAGTTGGCGCTCCAATCCCTGCTCATTTAAATGCCGCAGTTCAGCTGCCATCCAATCGCTGTCATTCATTAGCAATCCCCACGCATGATCCGGCATTCGCGCATCAAGAAGACGGCGCAAAAATATAAGAATCGCGGCGGGGCGTCAAACGCAAACGTGTTTTTTCCGCACAAGCAAGACGGCATAGGCGCCGTCCATGGCCGAATCAGGCGGAAACGAAAAGAGTTCGCGACGCATGCAAAAATCCGGAAAATCCCTGATCCACGAACGCACCAGACTCTCATTTTCTTCTGACTCCAGGCTGCAAGTGCTATAGACCATGCAGCCCCCCGGCTTTAACAAAGCAGCTGATTGTTCCAGAATAGCGCGCTGGCAAAGCTCAAGCTTGCGTAAACGCGTCGCGGAAAAACGCCAGCGCACATCAGGCTTGCGCCGGATCACACCGGTATTTGAACAAGGCACATCAAGCAAAATGCGGTCAAACAACCCCAGTTCGGCGGAAGGCCGGGATGCATCACCTTGAGTTACAAGCACCTGCCGCTCAAAGCCAAGCCTCTGCATGTTCGCGCGTAAAATGTCCAAGCGATCAGTGTGCAAATCCATGGCCACCAACCGCCCACACCCGCGCATGCGTTCGGCAATCAAGGCCGTCTTGCCGCCCGGCGCGGCGCAGGCATCCAAAACAGTTTCACCCGGTTGCGGATCCAGCAAGGCCACAATCCCCGTAATCACCGGGTCAATCACCCAAAACAAACCCTCCTGATATCCGGGCACATCCTCCACGCGCAAGCCCTGTTGCAAAATCATCGCGCCAGCCGCGCCGGCGCGCAAACGCCCGCCCCACCCGGCATCCGCCAAAATCCGTTTGAATTCACGGGGAGTGATTCGCAATTCATTCAGATGAATGGCAATATCAGGCCGAGTGTTATTCCAAACACACAATTCTTCCGCTTGAAGCGCGCCAAACCGGCGCGTCCAACGCGCCAACAGTTCATCCGGATGCGAGCAGCGAATACCCGGCGGCTGCCGTTTCAATTCAGCCTGCAAAGCTGTTTTGGCTTCCGCCGTCCGGCGCAAAAGCGCATTTATAAAATCAGCCTGACGCCGCGCGCCGGTGTCTTTTACAGCCTGCACTGTAGTATGCACAGCGGCATAATGCGCCACATTTTCCATAAGCAGGAGTTGATAAAGCCCAACATACAGAAAAGCGCGCGCTTCCGGCGGAGGCATGCGCCGGGTGAAACGCGCAATGACCCAGTCCAGCAACCGCCGCTGGCGCACAATGCCATAAACCATTTCCATTATAAACGCGCGGTGACAAGTCAGCGCGGCCAGCATCCGGTTGGGAAATGCCCCGGTTGACAGCCAGCATGCGACAATATCAGCCGCCACGGCGCGGGCGCACGTTTTGATGCCAACTTTGGCGGGCATACGGACGGCATAGCGCGCCGGCGGCCTTTGCCGCGCGCCGGCCATCAGATCCGCTCCGGAGTCTCGATGCCAAGGAGACGCAGACCCTGCCCGATTACACGCGCCGTCAGCGCGCACAAACGCACACGACTTTCGCGGACCCCGTCCGCCGCCTTCAGAAAAGGCACATTCTGATAAAACGCATTATAAGCGCCCGCCAGGTTATACAAATAATCGGCCAGCACACTCGGCTTGAAGAGATCGGCGGCATGGCGTAAGATTTCCGAAAAACGCACAAGCTGCATGGCCAGTTGCCGTTCCGACGGTTCTGTAAGCATAATTGGAGATGCCCGGCAATTGCCGTCAGGAAATTGCAGGCGATATTTGTCTTCCACACTGCGGATACGCGCATAAGCATACTGCAAATAAGGCGCCGAATTGCCGTTCAGCGCCAAAGCCTTGTCCCAGCTAAAAGTTACCAAGCTCTGCGGATTCTGGCTAAGATCGGCATATTTCACCGCGCCGATTCCAACCGCGCGCGCAATCTCCTGCTGCTGTTCCGGCGCCATTTCCGGGCTGGATTCACGCACGACGGCCAACGCGCGCGATTCGGCTTCGTCAAGTAATTTTTCCAGCTTGATGACATTGCCCTGGCGGGTGGAAAAAGTCCCCTCCGGGAGACGCATCAAGCCAAACCAGACATGCGCGAGCTTTGCGCGCAAACCCAAATGTCGCGCAATCGCAAACACCTGCGCAAAATGAAGCTGTTGACGCTCGTCGGTAACATAAACGATGAGGTCCGGCGCATATTCACGTTCACGCTCAAGCGCAGTGGCAATGTCCGTCGCCGCATAGTTGAAAGCGCCGTCGCTTTTACGCACAATGCAGGGCGGCAGTTTTTCATCTTCAAGAAAAACCACCAATGCGCCTTCGCTTTCCCGCGCAACCCCTTTTGCAGCCAATGACGCAATCACATCCGGCAAAAGACGATGATAAAAGCTTTCGCCGCGCATCAGATCAAACTCAACCCCCAACCGCCGGTAAATGCGATCAAACTCCCCGATGGAAAGCTCGACAAAACGTTCCCAAAGCGCGCGATTTTCCGGATCACCGGCCTGTAATTTGACCAGTTCCTGCCGACAAGCGCGTTTCCACTCCTCATCAGCAACAGATTTTTCATAACTCAACACATAAATCCGTTCCAATTCCTCAACTGGCGCGTCAGCCAGTTTTTGCCGGTCTGCAAAATGCCGATAGCCCATGATCAAAATGCCGAATTGTGTCCCCCAATCGCCAAGATGATTGTCGGAGATAACCCGATAGGAGAGAAAGCGATATATGCGGTCAAGCGCATTGCCGATGACCGTCGAGCGAATATGGCCAATGTGCATTGGCTTGGCGACGTTCGGGCTGGAATAATCAATTAAGACCGTTTTGCCTGTGCCCCAGTCCGGCACACCGAGCCGTTCGTCCTGATCAAGCGCAACCAGCCGTTCGGCCAACCACGCATCATGCAGGCGAATATTCAAAAACCCCGGACCGGCAACCTCGATCGTTTTAATCGCTTCGTGATAAGGCCGATAATTGGCCAGCGTCTGGGCGATTGCGCGCGGCGCCTTCTTGAGCTGCTTGGCCAGACTCATCGCCGCATTGCACTGGTAATCGCCAAAAGCCGCATCAGTGGCCGGCACAACATCCACACGACAATCGGTTTGAGCCAATTCCGGGAAAGTTATCCGCACAACATTCCGCAACCAGGCGCTCAGGAAAGAATCTATTGCATCCATATTAACCCCCAACCCGGCATAACCGAAACCAGAAAGGATTCCGGCTGTGCCGGGTGATATTTTTTTGAGCAAGGCTTAACTTGCAGATGAATTCAAGTCAGCCCCATACCAAGCCGATATGCCCAATTAGACAAAACAGCCAGACTACAGACAACCATCAAAATAATTTTACCACGTACGCCGAGTCGTGCAACCGGATGAACGCTGATCTGCGCCCGGCACAAAACAGCCGCAGCGTTCACGGCAAAAATCAATGCCACAGCGGCAAAAAGCGGCCAAGCCAAGGGACAATCCTGCCAAACTGCCAGCCACCGTCCGTGGGCAATCCCGGTAAAACCACGCGTCATTCCGCAAGTCAGGCAGGGCAAACCGGTCAAACGCCGAAAAAAGCAAATATTATACGAAATAAAATCCGGCGTAAACAGGAAGGCCAACAATAAAACCATTCCGGCGACAATCGCCGGAACAGCATGTTTGCGCAAAACTTGGCGCCATGCATCCGGCGCCAGGCGTTCCACTCGAAAAAACATACGCATGCAGAATCAGCCTGACCTTTTGAGGAAACAACACGATTCAAGCAACACTGAACAAATCGCGGTAGGCCACAGCGAGCACACATACCGCCAGCGGCATGGTCAAAAACACGCCAACTCCACACGCCATAAAACCGAGCGCACCAACAAGCGCTGTCGCGACCATAAATCCTAACAAAGGCAAAACAGCAGGTTTAATCACATCCGCCAAAGCCTTGCTTGCCGCCAGAGCATCCATGCGCCGATCAACAATCAAAAAAACCGCCAAAATCATAAAGGAATGAACAACCAACGAAATCAAAATGGCCAGCAAATGCCCCACACAAAAAACAAAACTCAAGATGGAACACACAATGACAAGCGCCACGCCTCCTGCCAAAAAAAGCAGAAACGACGGCAAAAAGAAATCAAATCCACGAAAGACATCGCCATTCTGCGGTTTGGGAGTTTTTTTGTCCAACAAAGCCAGCGCAATCCAAGCCATACCAGCCATCATAGGCCCGCCGAGTATACCGACGGAAACGATGCTAAGCAAAACCGCCAGCAAAGAAGCAACCAGCAAAACATCCAAATTAGCCTTATAAAGTTCCCAGCCCTGACGGATCCAATCACCTATTTTGGTTTGCATGTCGCCATTAGTCATAACAAGACCTCCCGATTCGAATATTTAAACGCAGCATAAAACCTCGCAACTACCGGCAAAAATGGTTTTGCAAGCATATTCTACCATCGCAACCAAGCATGTCAACACGGCAGACAGAAAACTTGTTATTGCAATTTTCAGAGCTTACTCTACATTGAAACCGCCCGAGGAACGCGGTAACCTGGTTATTATCCTGACCGTACACAACGTCAGCAAAAAAGATCATGGCAAAAAAGCACACACAACAACACAGAACGGCATTGCCAAGCGGCTTAAAGCTCAAAGACCCGGAAGTTGGGCAGGCTCCGGTCTATATCCATACCTTTTCCGGCATAGCTTTTAATCTGCTTGATCCACAACCGGAAATGTTTCTGATTGATGATATCGCCCATTCCCTTTCGCTTATCAATCGTTTTAACGGCGCAGCGCTCTTCCCTTACAGTGTCGCACAACACTCGTTATATGTAGCGAAACTGCTGCCTCAGGAACTGAAGTTGCAAGGTCTCCTGCACGATGCCGCAGAAGCGTATATCGGAGACATGGTAAGTCCGCTTAAAATCGTCATGACCCAATACAAAATAATAGAAGCAAGGATCCAGGTCGTTTTGGCGGATCTCTTCGGCTTGGCATATCCGGAACCGCATGAAGTCAAACAAAAAGACCTGGCCATGTTGTCAGCCGAGCGCGAACAGGTTTTGTTGCCATCCTACGGCCCGTGGTACAGAAATTTTCCGCGCCCTGCCCCAATCGTTATTGAAGTCATGCCCTGGCATCAGGTGCAGAAAATGTTCCTGACCGAGTTCCATCGTCTGCAAAAACTGCCCCACAAACGGCAAAGCAAACGGAACCGCCATCACCAAGCACGGTGAGCGTTAAGCGGCCAGCGCCGAAAGCACGTTTTAGCGATTAGCGTAGAGCGGTTAGCGTTGAAATCAAAATCGCTCAACCCTTTCCGCTCTACGCTCGGACGCTTTTACGCTTTACGCTTGTCCGGCGCGTCGCCCCAATCAGGCACATCAAGCGTTTCACCGTCCTTCAGCGCCGACTTGTGCGCCATCACGCCCATGGCCATATAGCGCGCCGCTTCCCAGGCATTGATGGCCGGCATCCGCCCGTTTGCGACAGCATCCACAAATTCATGCACAAGATAGGCATGCGATCCGCCATGCCCAGTCGGATTGAAATCCATGTTCTGCAGATCTTTTTCATTGACGTCGCGGTTTGATGCGCGCTTGAATTCGTGTTGCACTTCAACGGGAAGAGGATCGAACATGTCCTTCGCTTCCAAAAGCGTTTTTTGCGGTTTGGCGAGATTGTCCAGATCAATATGCTGCGGATCCGGACGCTTGATTTCAAACCAGCGGTTTTCCGAAAAAGTGCCGCGCGTCCCCATGATCCGGAACGTCTCACCGTCATTGCCGAGCAAGCCGGGTGTTTCGCGCATTTCCGCAATACGCACGGTGGCGCCATTGCTCATTTTGAACAATGCCATCTCGTTGCTGAAAGCGCCATTCACAAAATGCGGGTCGTTGTCGCGATGCTTGTAACCATAACAGGTAACCTTTAAGGCATGCGCTTTCATAACACATACCGGACCACTCACCGAGTGGGTCGGATAGTGCATCGGCCCGCCCTTGTGTCCGGCTTTATTGTATTTTTTGCTGATCTCCACCCATTCCTTGCCGGCAGCGCTGGCGCGACGATTGGCCGAAACTTTCCGTAGATTGCAGCCGGCGTCAACATCATGGCAATAATCGCCTTCCGCATAAACAAAATGCCCAAAAGCGCCTTCCGCCGCTTTTCTGCGGCAGAACATGGCCTGCGGACGATAATAGGTTGTTTCGCCCAACATATAGGAGCGGCCGGTCTTTTTGCAAGCATCAATGATCTTATCGCACCAAGCAAGGATTTCATCGTCATCGGGAACGGAAATGATCGGCACAGCGCAGTAAACATGTTTGCCGGAATTCATGGCCTGAACGCATTGCGGCGCATGCAACCAGGGCTGCGTAATAATAACCAACGCATCAAGATCGCTTTTGCAGATTTCATCAAGAGAAGCATAAGCATCACGTTCATTGAACTTGTCCTTATAAAAAGGATCGTCGGCAAATTTCCGAATACGCTCCGGTTCCCGATCGCAAAGCGCAATTCGGCTGACTGCCGGATGACTTTTGAATAAAGGCGCAAACCCGCTCCCAAATCCCCCCAACCCAACCAAACCGAGACTGATGCCCATTGCTGTTTCTCCTTGTATTATTGATTGTGTGTAACGTTTAGTTCTCGATCAAAACCATTTAGCAATCATCCTGGCCGCCTACTCCAAGTTCATCTCATCCGCCTTGTCTTTTTGCGCTTCCGGAAAATATATGCGCATTATCTCCCGCACCGCCGCACCCCGTTCCTCGTTGGTCCATCCGGCATTAGTCAGAATTATCAGCGTAAAATCGGCGTCCGGCAAGCGCACAATGGCATTGCGAAATGCGAACAAAGAACCGGTATGAGCTATTTGCCGCATACCATGGAATGTCGAAATCCTCCATCCGTAACCATATCCGGTGGATTCATTAACCACCGCCTGTGCCGTGAAAGCCTCGTCCATCAAGTCCTGCGGAAGCAGCGTTGCCTTGTCAAGCGCGCGCGCCCAATGCCGAAGATCTTCCAGGGTGGAATAAATCCCGCCGCCACCGGTTGTCAGTAAGTTGTAGTCATAAGGTTCCCAGTTTCCATTCTTATAACGATAACCAATTGCTCTGCCCGGGATTTCCAAGCCGCGCCGCCAGACATACGAAGCGCGCATATTGAGCGGATCGAAAACATGCCGGCCCAGAAAATCCGCAAACGACATGCCTGAAGACTGCTCGACAATCAAGGCCAGCATGATATAGCCGGAATTGCTGTATTTATAAGCCGAACCAGGCGTAAAATCCAAAACGCCATGTTCGATGATTTTGCGCAGCGCCGCTTCATTGGTCAGATTGCGCGGCGCGCCGCCGATTTTGAAAATATCAGGCAATCCGGAAGTATGGGTCAGGAGCTGCCGAACCGTAATCTGCGCCCATGTTTCGGGAAGCCCCGGCACAAAGCAATGGAGCTTGTCATCAAACGACAAGCGGCCTTGTTCC
Organism: uncultured Verrucomicrobiota bacterium; assembly: GCA_964565485.1. Classification (GTDB taxonomy): domain Bacteria; phylum Verrucomicrobiota; class Kiritimatiellia; order JAAZAB01; family JAAZAB01; genus CAZMFH01. The sequence goes on from CAZMFH010000082.1 coordinate 9,608, forward strand.
CGCAAAATCATGATGGCCATGGCCGTAAAAGCCTTGGAGAGCGAAGCCAGATAGGTCGGAGTATCGGCCGTAAATGGCCGTGCCGTCTCAATCTCGGCCAGGCCGTAACAGCCCTTATGAATAAATTCCCCCCGCTGCAAAACACCCACCACACCGCCGGCGCCGGCAGCAGAAAAATACTTCCGCATCAATGCATCCACCGCATCCGAACAAGCGCGTTGCCGTTCAGAAGTAATCGCGGGCAACAGCTTTTCAGCTTCTTCCGTTGGCATTCCCCCGGCATTGACATTAGCGGCCAGCGCGCCGGCGCAAATTGTAGTGGTGATAGCGCCGGCGCAAACTGTCTGCAACACCTTGTTTTTTTGTTTTTTATGCATTGATCTGATACCCACAATTGCTTGCCCTGATTTTGCCGCCAGACGGCCGCTTTTCAATTATTGCCGAAATCCGGCTTGCGCCAAAATACGCCGGGCATTGCCGCAAAACACGTTTT
>CAZMFH010000082.1:10110-10327 GCA_964565485.1 uncultured Verrucomicrobiota bacterium
TATCCGCGGCATTCAGTCCCAAAGCGCGCGCAACACGGCCAAACGCGGCCAATTCCTCATAGATAAAGAAAGTCACCTTCTCCGCATCCGATCCGCTCAATTCCCGCATATGCTTGTCGCCCGAAACATCACCGTAAAGTCCCTTTGGCACAAGATTGACGTAATGCCCTTGTTCGCAAATCCGCCTGGCGCGCATTCGCAAAATAGGCATATCGCT
>CAZMFH010000083.1:0-10273 GCA_964565485.1 uncultured Verrucomicrobiota bacterium
TGGTCCGGCGCATATTTTCCAATAAACGCAACAACGCAATGCAGCCCATGCGGTCATCAAATGTCCAGGCGGCAATCATGGGATCCGCGGCGGACCCAAGCAAAACCGGTCCGCGCTGTTCGCGTTGCGGCACAACCGTCGCGCCCGGACGAATACCGGCCCGCGCCAGTTCGGCGGGCGAAAGCCCGGTCAGAACACAGCAATCATCCCATTGCACCATTGGCTTAACCTGGCCATCACGATCGGAATGTCCCGAAAGCCCCACGCTTAAAACCCCGGAGACAGGCGCGTCATCGCCAATGATATCCACCGGACGTTCGCCAATTTTATGCGGCAGCAAACCGCCTGATGGCGCAACCTGCAATTTGCCGTCCGGCAAAATATGCGTAACAACCAGCGCGATTTCATCCATATGCGCGGCCAGCATCACGAGCGGCCGCCCTTTCCCGGGCTTGCCGATGCGCGTCAAGAGATTGCCGGCCGGATCCGTTTCCACGGAATATCCCATCGCCTTTAATTTGCCGGAAATAAGACCGGCCATTGACTTTTCGCGGCCACCCGGCGCCGGAACCGCCAGTAATTCGGCCAACATGCTTACAACCGGATGTTTTGATGCATTTTTTTTGTTCATCGTCAAGACTCCTCTTCCGTATTTTTTCCAAGACGGGCGTCTGCCCATTACAGACCCCGGGAGATCCGCCGAACATGACACAGTCCTGATTCCAAGTCCGAAGAAAGGTCAGAAATGCAGGATTAAACCGCCCTGCAGGTTGTGCTCGGTATAATCGCGCAAAATATCCACCGAAAATGTTCCATAAAATTCCCAATGCGCGCCAAACTGCTGGCGCAATGTGGCGCTGGCGCCGACAATCGGTTCCCAACCACGGTTCGGATCATCGCCCGGCCACCACCCTTCACGCTCCGCCTGAACTTTACGAGTCTTGTAACTCTGTTCTTCCTCTTCGCGCGCCTTGGCTGTCATCTGGCCGGCGCGCACCTGAACATCGGCATAGACCCCGGGATAACTGCGCTGAATCTTTACAAACAGATAATAACGTTGCTCCCAATAGGGCGTCCAATAATAGATATTGTCCTTGTCGGTGGTGATGAAATAACCCTGCAGACCCAGATACAGCCCCTGCCGCTCCGAGACAAGCCAGCTGCTTTCAGCATTCAGATTGAAAAGCGAGTTGTTATCCGACAAATAGGCAAACCGTCCGCGTCCGACAAGGTCCCACCAATCACAGGCCCGCCAGGAGCCAAAGAGGGCGCCGCTATGATAGGTTATCAAACGCTGCGCTGACGGAATAACATCATGCTCATAACGCGCCGAAGCATCCAAGGCCAGCGAAGGTTTCCACTGGTATTCGGCCGCCCAACAGTATTCGGTCTGGTTGGAAATATCGCCGCTAAACGAACGTCCGGTGAATTCTCCCAGAAAGAGCGAGCCGTTGCGAAACCGGTAATTGGCCTGCAAGGCCAGATCGGTTTCATCGGTGCGATAGGTGTCAGTACGCACGGTATTAGTTTGAATGGTCTGCGGATCCCAGGTCGTCTCCTCGCTCTCGGTAACCGTTGTTTGGCCGTCAACAACAGAAACCGATCGGCGGCGGGTTGTGGTTTCCTTGACAACCTGAACTTCCTTCCAGATATTGGTGGTAATAGTCTGCTTGATCCGCCCAAATGCGGCGCGCCCCTCTAGCGTAACGGCCGGCGTTACGTTCAGGCCGGCTTTGCCGAGCACCTTCCATTGTTCCAACTGCACATTGGCGCGTGTTGAATCGGCCTCCACACCCACATAGGGATTGCTGAATCTGATCAACCCTTGTGTCTGGCGGTTAACATCCTTTATTTTCGGCGCCTCGACGCGGCGCGCCAGATGTTGCTGCACATATTCGGCCAATTCCTTCTGCAGTTCGTCGGGGTATCCATCACGTTCAAGCTCGTCGAGCATCTGCTGGGCCAGATAAAGTTTGCCCTGCAAAGCCGCAATTTCGGCGCGCATCCGCCGCGCCATGAAAACCGGATGATTTTTAAAAGCATGATTCAGCACATCGCGACCGCCGGCGTATTTATCCGGCTCATGCCGCTGGAGGATCATATGATTATCGCCGTTGACGCCAAACCCAAACTGGCTCTGAATAAAACCGATCTTATAGTTCATGTGGGCTTCATTCAAAATGACTTCAACCGGATTACGCACATCGGCCAGATTGCAGCGATCTTCCTGACCGATATCGCCGTAAGGATAGGCCACAAAAGAAACCTCGTCTTGATCGAGACCAAGCTCCTTGATGATAATCGCGCGGCTCTCCTTGAATTCGCGGCGCAAACGCGTAAAATATGATCGCAGCGTTTCGGGACGATTGCGTTCCGGGTTCCAGACGCGATTGCAGAGCGGATAAGCCAAATACCCATCGGCATTGATCGGTTGTTCAAAATGGGCGTCAAGCAAATGGCTGCCGAAAACCCAGGAGCCGGTCTTCTCATAACGGCGCATCTCCTCCCAGGACGCAATGCCGATTTCATGCGCCAGCACATTGCCAACCGGCACATGCACGGCAAAACGCACGCCCAATTCATCGGCAATCGGAGTGCCATGCACAAAAGTGGACCGCAAAGCGTCATCGAAGGTAACGCACACATATTTCTCCGGCGTATATTCGCGCAAACTCGGGCCGGTCAGCTTGTCCGTACCGGTGAAGGCATACTTGATATTCCGCCACATCCGGTAAAGACCGGGCTTGATCTCATTGGTCGGCGGATTTTTCAGCATTTTTTCGAACAACCCCGGGATCTCATCCGGCGTAACAAAAGCGAAACCGGCGCGCTGCAAGGCCAGCAGATGCTCACGGAAGCGGCGAACGGAAGTCATCGGGATCCACTCGCTCGGCGAGAGACTGTGATAAAGCAAAACCAGAACCGCGCCGCGCGCGCCAAGCTCCTCAAAACGATCGAGCGATTGCAATGCGGCGAAGAAATCGCCGCGCGCAAACTCAAGCCGCGCCTGATCCAGAAAGCGATAAGGATCCTCGGGGTTGAAGAGCGTATTGATCTGCTTGATTTGCCGTTCGGCATCGTCAAGGCGATCCTGGGCAAACATAACTTCCAAGAGCCCCTTTTTGGCGCGCAAATTATGCGGATTAAAATCCTCGAGCACTTTGTTAAAAACACGCTCCGCCTCGGCAAACCGGCGATCCATCACCAGCAATTCGCCCAAAAACAGGCGCAAGTCCACCGAAAGCGGATCGCAATCAATGGCCTCACGGCAGACATCCATGGCGCCGGCCAGCGGCCATTGCGCCGGATCGGCAATATAAAGCTGGCGCAAACGCCAGGCCAGGCGCCGCAAGATTTTGCTTTTCAGCCCCTGATCCTCAACCAGATCGGCGATCTTGCGCAACTCCGGAACAGCATCTTCAGGGCGACGACTGAATTCGGCAATATCGGCCAGAATCGTCAGGGCCTTGGCGTTATTTTCGTCCTGCTCCAGCGCCTGCTCGGCGCGTTCGGCGGCCACTTCCAAATCACCGATATAGAGCAGCGCCTCCGCCTCGGCCACGAGATATTCGATATTATCCGGAACAACTTTGCGAATCACCGCCCAATGCGCCAGCGATTCCTCGAACTGCTGATTGGCAAACATGGCGCGCGCCAATTCAAGCCGTATATCCAGCCGGTCGGGATCCTCCTTGATCAACTGATTAAGACGTTCGACGGATTCATCCAGAAATCCGCGCCAAAGCAGGTTTTGCGCATAAGCAAACCTGATTTCGTATTGATCCGGCGCCAATTCGAGGCTTTTTTTGAAAAGCGCGCCGGCCCGGTCCAGCTCGCTTGCGCCGGTTGCCAGCTGCGCCAGACAGTTATAAGGCATAGGCTGATTCGGCGCCAAACGCAGCAAACGCTCCCACAAAGCGTGCGCTTTATCCTTCTCGCCAACATTGTAATACGACCAGCCCAGCGCCTCCCATGCATCAAGCAATGTGGGATCTTCGCGAATCACCCATTCCAACTTTGGGATGGCTTCCAGATAGAGCTTGTCCTGCACGTTAAAGAGCGCTTCATACATCTTTTCGCGCGCCGGCGGGATGGAGACCACATCAGAAGGCTTGCTGACTACGTCGGCAACCACATCCGCCACTCTGCCGGTTGCCGCGCCAATCTGCGTAACATCATGCTCCGGCGGCGGCGCACCCGGAATTTGCGCGGCCGGCCAAGTCGGACGCGCCGCCGGCACAGTATGCGAAATTATTTCCTCGTCCACTGCGACAGCAACAGGCTCATTCAACGCCGCGCAAACACCGGCAAGCCCGGCGATCATAATCAGAGATCCCAGGCGCATGAATGCATACGGCAAGCTTGCCGGAAGTTTAAACTGGCGATAGCTCGACATAGATGTTTATTTCCCGGCGGCAGGTTTGTTTAAAATCCCCTGTGTTTCCAGCCAAACCACAATTTCGCGCGCCAGCATTTCAGCCCCTGCTCTTTGCAGATGAATGCCGTCTTGAGCGCGGACATGAATCGGCATGCCGTTTTTGCCGAGCACATAGGAAGAAAATTTGCCCGGCTCGCGGCTCAGCAGACGCTGGGTATCGAAATAGGCAATTCTGGAACGCGCCTGAATTTGCGCGCGCGCGATCCGATTGGCCTCTTCGATATGCCGCTGCAAGTTCGGCTCGCGCATATCCGGCAATCCAAGCCAGAGCGCCTGCTTGACATTCCCGGCAACAAGCACATCCATAAACGCACCGACACGGCGCGCATATTCATCGGTCCATTCCCTGGTACCATCGCCCAAACGCATGCCGGCAGTTGTCTGCATGGGCTGATTATCGTTGGAACCGATCAACACCACGACGACATCGGGACGTTCGCGTTCAATCAACGAAGCAGCCTGTTCGGGCCAATCAAAGAGGTCAAGACGCGCCAGCCCCGAGCCGATCGAAGTAAAAGTTTGCACACGCACGCCAGGTCGGGCGGCAAGCTCGCGTTCCAGCGCCATGCCGAGCATCTTCATCACCGAATCGCCGCAAATCAAAACGCAAGCACTCCCGTCCGCAGCCGCAGGCACATCAGCCTGCGCTTGTACAGAATGTGTCCGGCAATAAAAAAAAGCCAGCAAAAGCAGACAGAACAAGATCGCGCGTATATTCATGGTTTAATCAAAGCTCCAAGGGTTTGTTCAAGAAATTGGCGTGGTTTGCCCAGACCAAGCTGCCGGCTTACCACGGCAAATGGCCTGATCACAGCAACAGCCACGGTGCGGCGCGGCCCGTAGCGCATTAATTCCATGCTCTGCTGAAGCGCTTGCGCATTTAGAAAAAGCGCCGCAAAATAAAAAATAAACACAGCCAGGACCAAGAGACGCAACTTGACCGTTCCGGCTCCCGACGCAACTGTCTGGCATGCAGCATTGCTCATATTCGGCTTAGAGCTTAAAATTGAAAATAAATGAAAGGCGCCACTCCCGTGGGACCCAAGGCCAGGATAAAAGTCAGAATGGCCGCCGCCAACACCCCCTGTGCCGCCGGATGCAGCCGGTCGAAGGCCGACCACACCGGCTGCATGCGCCAGCCGTCGAGTAATTGCGTTAAAAAGCCAATAACCATAACGCCCGCAATCATAACCGGCGCCGTCGGCGCTGTCCAGTATTTAAGACGGCTGATCAGAGTCAACGCATCATGAAAGGTATCGGCCCGGAAAAAGAACCAGGTCAGGCACACAAAATGAAAAATCAACACCCCTTGCAAAAAGAGTCGCAACCGCGTCCGGAACCGGGGCGGCTGTTTATTTTCGGCAGCCGCCCGGCGCGGCGCGCGGCGCGCGATCAAAAACTCGACCAAGCGCTCCAAGCTGCGATAAACCCCGTGCAAAAGTCCCCAAAAAAGGAAGCGCCAACTGGCGCCATGCCACAAGCCGGCCAAGAGGAAGGAAACAATCAGATTACGATAAACCATCAATGCCGAGCCCTTGGAACCGCCCAGCGGGATATATAGGTAATCGCGGATAAAACTTGAAAGCGAGATATGCCAGCGCTGCCAGAAGTCCCGCAGCGATGTCGCAAAGTATGGCGCATTGAAATTGAGCATGATCCGGAATCCAAGCAAAAGCCCCAGTCCGATGGCAATGTCGGAATAAGCCGAAAAATCGCAATAGATTTGAATTGCGTAACCATAGATTGCCAGCAAAACATCGGGCGCGCCGTATTCCGCAGGATGCGCAAAAACCCGGTCCACAATTACGCTCGAAAGCGTATTGGCAATGACGGTTTTTTTGAACAAACCGCCCAGAATAAGGCAAACAGCGCGCCCGGTATCCAGCGGACGGAGTGCAGCAGGCTCGGCCACCTGCGGCAGCAAATCCTTGGCGCGCACAATTGGGCCAGCCACCAATTGCGGAAAAAAAGCCAGGTAAACGGCAAAATCCACGCAACTGCGCGCCGGCGGCATAACACGCCGGTAGACATCAACCACATAGCTTAAAGCCTGAAATGTGAAAAACGAGATGCCAACCGGCAGCACAATATCGAGCAGTGGCAATGAGCAGGGAATATTCATTTTGCCGCACAATTGATAGAGCGAAACGGCAAAAAAACCGTAATACTTGAAAAACCCCAAAACCCCCAGGTTGAAAACCAGCGCCAGGATCAGCAGCAACCGCCGGCGCGACGCGCTCACGCAACGGTCAATCAGCAATGCCGCCGCATGGGTGGTGATCGTACAGGCCAGAATCAAACCGAGGAAACGCCAGTCCCAGTAGCCATAAAAGAAATAACTGGCCGCGAGCATGAACGGTTTCCAAACCCGCGCTCGCGCAACCAGCGTCCAATGCAGCGTAAAAACCACCAGAAAAAAAACCGCAAAAGCAAATGTCGGGAATAACATATTGGATCTTTATCGCATTTATAAAAGTTCCGCCGCCAAGGCAGCCAGCGCGCTGCGCTCGCTTTTCATCAGCGAGACGTGTCCGTGCATCGGCGAAGCCTTGAGCCGTTCAACGGTATAGGAAAGACCGTTACTGTTGGAATCGAGATAGGGATTGTCAATCTGCGAGGGATCACCGGTCAAAACCATTTTGGTTCCATCGCCCGAACGGCTAATGATAGTCTTGACCTCGTGCGGGGTAAGGTTCTGGGCCTCATCAATAATCACATACTGGCGTGGAATAGAACGTCCGCGAATATAGGTCAAGGCCTCCAGTTCGATGACATGTTCGCGCTGGAGCCTTTCTATTTTTTCGCGCAACGTTTTCTTGGGATCATTGCCATCGCGCATCAGATAGGCCAGGTTGTCAAAAATAGGCTGCATCCAGCTCATAAGCTTGCTTTCCTTGTCGCCCGGCAGAAAACCGATATCCTTGCCGAGCGGCATGATCGGGCGGGTAACCAGGATTTTATCGTATTTTTTGCCGCGCACGACAAGCTCGAGCGCCGCCGCCAGGGCCAGCAGCGTTTTGCCCGTGCCCGCCTGACCGATCAGGGTAACCAGCGGAATTGTTTCGTCAAGCAGCAGATCAAACGCCATGCATTGTTCCCGACTGCGCGGCTTGATATTCCAAGCGCCCTGACAGCGTTGATCAAGCCGGGCAATTTTCTGCGGCGGATTGGCCGCGCGGGCCAGCGCCGTCCGTTGCGCATCCTCCTTGGCGGAAAGCACAACAAACTCGTTCGGCAACAAATCCTTGACTGGCGCAGCGGCAATCCCTTTTTGCTCGAACTCCTCCAGGAAACGAACCGGCACATCAGCAATGCGACAGCCGGTAAAAAGCTCGTCAAAATTAACTTTCTGTTTTTCAAAATCCATGGTTTCGATGCCAAGCGCATCCGACTTGAGCCGGGCATTGATATCCTTGGAAACAAAAATAACCCGCTCCCCTGTTTTTTTGAGATGCAGCGCCACCAGGATAATCTTGTTATCGGTAACGCCATGATCGAGAGCGCTTTCATCGCGCAGCTTATGTTCAATAAAAATCCTGAGGATGCCGCCGTTGGGCATCGCAACACCCTCGCCCAGGCGCCCCTTCTTGCGCAGACGATCCAGGCTGCGGATAACCTGGCGGGCATTGCGCCCCAACTCGTCGTTATGCGTTTTGAACTTATCCAGTTCTTCGATCACGGCCATGGGCAGCACAACAATGTTATCGGCAAACGACTCGATACAGCTGGCATTATGCAATAACACATTGGTGTCCAGAACAAATGTTTTTTTCATGGGCAAGCTCCTGATCGCTAAACTTATTTAACCACCGCGCCAGATTCGAGCGCGCCATCTATCGTAACCAGCCGCATTTGACCGCCGGCGGATCCCGCCAACAACATACCCTGCGATTCCACGCCGCGAATCCTGGCCGGCTTGAGATTTTGAACAATCACAATCGTTTTACCAACAACCTCGGGCGGCTGATAATACGCCGCTATGCCGGCCACGATTTGACGCCGTTCAGCCCCGCATTGCACCGTCAGTTGCAACAATTTGTCGGCTCCGGGCACTTTTTCGGCCGTCAACACCACAGCCGTCCGCAATTGAATTTTGGCAAAATCGGCATATTCGATCAATTGCACACCCGGCGGCAGTGGCGGAGCAGCAACAGCTTGAGCTGCCGGAGTTGGCGTTGGATTGATGCGCGGGAACAAAGCCTGTTGCGCGCCCAGCGCCACACCGGATTTGAGCAACCCCCATTGTTTGAGGGCGGCCAGATTGGGCTCCTCACCGCCCAAGCCGAGCGCCCAGCGCAATTCCATTATTTTGGAAGGCAAAACCGGATACAACAAGCCGCTCAAAATACGCAAGGCTTCGAGGGCATGGTATAAAACCGTTTGCAGCGCCTGTGTATCGGATTGTTTGGCCAAAGTCCACGGCTGGCGCTTTTCCAAATAGCGATTGGCCGCGCGCACAGCGCCACAAACGGCAGCCAGCCCCAAGTCAAGGCGCATTTGTTCCAGACCGGCTTCCATTCGTTCGACAGCCTCCGCGACAGCCGCGCGCAAAACCTGTTCTTCCGCGCCGCATTCCGCGCCGCATTCCGGCGTTTTGCCGGCGCAATGCGTCATCAAAAGCTTCATCACCCGACTGAGCAGATTGCCGAGATCGTTGGCCAGGTCGGCATTATAGCGGCGGATAAAGGCTTCCTCCGAAAAATTACAATCCTGACCCAAGGTCATTTCCGCCATCAGAAAATAACGAAACGCATCCACGCCATAGCGATCGGCAAAATCCATCGGATTAACAACATTGCCGAGCGACTTGCTCATCTTGCTGTCGCCCGTCAACCACCAGCCATGCGCAAAAATTGTCTTGGGCATCGGCAGCCCCATGGCCTTCAGCATTGTCGGCCAATAGACCGTGTGGGTGGTCAGAATATCCTTGCCGATCAAATGGCAGGATGCCGGCCACCAGCGCTGAAAAGTCTGTTCATCGTCCAGATAGCCAACAGCGCTGATATAGTTTACCAGCGCATCAAACCAGACGTAGGTTACAAAATCACCGTCAAAAGGTAATTCAATACCCCAGCTCAAGCGACTTTTGGGGCGTGAAATGCAAAGATCGTTGAGCGGTTTCTGCAAAAAACCAAGCGTTTCGTTGCGCCGCGAATCGGGCTGAATAAAGGCCGGGTGTTCCTTGATATAATCAATCAGCCATGCTTGATAGGCGCTCATCCGGAAGAAATAATTCGATTCGCGGATTTGCTCCAGTTTACGCCCGCATTCGGCGCAAACGCCGGCTTCCAGTTCGCGCCCGGCATAAAATCGTTCGCACGGCACGCAATATCCGCCGTTATATTCGGCGCGATAAATCTCGCCGCGTTCAAAAAGCGTCTGTAAAATCCGGCGCACAACATTCTCATGACGCGGCTCGGTGGTGCGAATAAAGTCGTCATTGGTAACGGCAAGTTTTTTCCACAACTCCTGAAAGCGCACCACCGTCCGATCGGCCTGTTCGCGCGGGGTCATACCGGCCTTTTCCGCCGCGCGTTGCACTTTCTGGCCATGTTCATCGGTGCCGGTCAGAAAAAAAGTCGGCTCGCCGCGAAGACGATGATAGCGCGCCAACACATCGGCCAGGATGGTTGTATAGGCATGCCCGATATGCGGCGCATCATTGACGTAATAAATCGGCGTTGTTACATAAAAACCGGCTTTGCTCATGCTCCCCTCGCTGCAAAAACACCATAATGCCTGACCGCCCAGCAATATACCCAGAGCAGGCGCCGAAATCAACAGTTTAAAACGACACAGCATAAAACGGCCAAAGCCATTCACATTCTTTCGAGC
>CAZMFH010000084.1:0-2002 GCA_964565485.1 uncultured Verrucomicrobiota bacterium
AGCCTTTGTCTGGGAGCAAGAAGAGAGTTTTCATTCTTTCGTCCATCATCTCCTTAGTTCTGCTCCCAAAACACCTTTGCTTGAATTTCAGGCCGATTGCGAAGCCGATCGGATTAAATTCAAGCAAACTCTTCTGCTCCGTGCCTCCGTGTCTCTGTGGTGTATTCTTATCTTGTCTTTTCGCTCTCAAAGATTTTATTGCAACTGCTACAAACTTCGTTTGCTGTATAACGCATTTTGCTGCGCAAAAATGTCATATGTTTAAACGGAACGGTCTAAAAACGCAAACTGACGCGCATGCCGGTTTTTCCAGTCAGGGTTACGGTTTCTTGCTCGGGATCATAAGCGCCGCCGTCGCAGGCTATGGCGCGGCGGCCTTCCGGATGCGGTAAACGCAAAACAACGGCACGGAGCGGCGTCCGCGCGGCAACCTCCACCTCGGCCACAATTCGATTTTGCCGCAGCTCGGAACGAACATGGAGCGAAATGGCGCCAAAATATGACTTAACGTTGCGCAGTTTAATTTCGCGGCCATCCTCCAGCCAGGCGCGCGGAATAGCGCTCAGGAGGCGCAGAACATCGCCATCCTCCCGCCAGAGCATCCAGCGCGTCTGCATCATGAACCAAGCCTGCTCATGAGTTTTGTATTGGCTGGCATGATGATAATGTTCCCAGAAGGCCAAAATTTCGCGATCCTGGAGCGCGGTAATCTGGTTATAATATGTTTTTAAAAACGCCTTGACCTCGCCGCGCCGGATATGGGCGTAATCGTGCCGGCAATAATAAGGCTGACTTAACGCGGCATTATCCAGCGTTACGGGATATTGATTGGTCTTGATCAGAAAATCAGCGCCAAGCTCGTCCGGTTCAAGCACTTCGCCGATAATCAGCCAGAGCGGGCCGGTAAGGCAACTGCGCGATGCAAATGAACCGTGGCTGAACCAGTTGCCGCCATCGGCATAGAGCGAAATACCGCCGGTTTGCTCAACCCATGGCGGCATGAACGGCGCCCAGCTTCCATCGCCCAAGGGGAATACCGGCGCGCGCGCCTGCGCATAATAAAATCCGGCACGGATGTCCGCCCGGTAAGCCGGCAGTTCGTCAGCCAACCGACTGGCATAGTCAGGATCAACTTCAACCAGCGCTTCCGCCATGCGTTTCAAACCAAGATACGTGCCGGCATTCAGGAAAAACGAATGATAATAATCGTTTGGATCGGCAACTTTTCCGTTTACCATGCCGTAAAAACCTTTGGCGCGGAACTCCTCCTTTTTATTGCGTTCGCGCCAGGCCAACAGATAGTCGGCCGCTTTCCTGATCTTTGGCAGCACGCGTTTCAGCCAGACTGCATCGCGGGTATAGCGATAATGTTCGCCAATCGTCCATAAGAGCGGACCGGTCTCGCTCTCGTAGCGGGCAAAGTTCTGAATGAACCCATCCGGACGCTGACGTTCGAGAAAGAACTGAATCGAGCGTTCGGCCAGATCATGCCAGCCCATTGAATCAAAGAACTGCATGATCGGCGCGCTTTCCGTGCCAATCGGCGAATACCAGCCGATCGTGGGCAGAACCGGACCATCCGGCTCGCGACCTAGCGCCAAGAGGTCGCAATGCAACAGTCCGGCCTTGATTGACCGGTTGATCGGATCTTCCGGCACTTCAATCGCGCCGGCAGAATCCAGCCGCGCCTGCCAATAAGCCCGGCATTTTTGGAGATGCGCGTCAAAATCAAGCTTCATCAACGCTTCCGCGCGCTCCATCGGAATCGGAGCATGCGGAAGAAGCAAATCAAAAACAACCGCGCCACCCGGCGGCAGCAGGATGGCCATTTCCTCATCAGGCATCGGCTCGCCGTCAATTCGTTGGACGGCATAGATTTTATCAGACTCACTGAAAAGCGAGCAGCCATTCTTAAAAATATGCTTGTCGGAAAGTTTCATCTGCATATTTCCCGCCGTGCCGCCCCGGACATGCCCGGCCTTGAACCAGGCATAGCGCGGCA
>CAZMFH010000084.1:2102-10266 GCA_964565485.1 uncultured Verrucomicrobiota bacterium
TTTCCCGCCGTGCCGCCCCGGACATGCCCGGCCTTGAACCAGGCATAGCGCGGCACCTTGCCGGTATTGATCGCTTCCACGCGCAGACAACAAACCACCTCCTGTTCGCGCCCGCTTGTTTCGGATGCAATCAAATCTTTAAGCGCCTCTTTTTCTTCGGGGCTCAGCATGCACCCTTGAGTATGCAGATAACACGCCTGCCATTCCGATCCGCGCACGGCGCCCGAGGCCAGCGGGGCGGATTCAAGCGACGCAAATGCCGTAATATTATAATGAATATCCTGCTCAATCTGGGTGGAACGCAAAATCGGCAAAACTCCGCCATCAAGGCGTCGGGTTATACGCGGCCGAGATGACTCACCATGCCCAATCTCAAACAAAATATGATACGGAGCGGCAAGAGCGCCCTGTTCCGCATCCTTCGGAAGCAGCCGCAACTCCTGCGCACGCGAAAAATTATACGGGCATACCTGCCCCCAATACTCAGCGCGCTCCTGAAAATCCACGCGAAACATCCGCAAGTCGCGGCCTAATCCGAGCCAAACCGGCGAGTGCTGAACACGATTCAAGCGCGCCGCATTGGCGTAAGACTCTTCCGGTTCATTTTCAAAACGCGTGAAGTCGGCAATTAAACCGCGCGCGGCAACATCCTCGGCAACCTGAGCATAATCGCGCGCATCGTCGCCCAAAACCACCGCTGCCCGAAATTCCGGAATAAAAACAGGCGCGACGGAATTGACATCGCGCAAATTGAAGGCAAATGGATTTTCATTCGTACAGACATTGCAGATTGTCGAAAACGCCCCGCGTTTCAAGGTAAATTCCGCAAATGAAATCTCCAGCCGCCCGCCATGCGGCAAGTGAAAATCCGCTCCTGAAATATTGCCGTTCGGCGCATCTAAGCGACCGATTTTCCCATTGCGCGCTATGATTGTGCCATTGACATTTTCCCGACCGAACAATACTGCAATTTTCATCTCGCCCCCCGATATTTATTGTCTGTTTTGTGCGTTATCTCAGGTTAGATATTCAAGCGCTTTGCGCAGACTTGCGCTCGAATCAATGGTTGGCGCATATTCCAATGCGAAAACACCCTTGTAACCCATCTGCTCGACCGCGCGGGCCAGGAAGCGATAATCGGTTTCGCCAAGCCATAACTCATGCCGACCGGGATGCCCGGCCGCATGAATATGCCCGATTACATCCAGATTTTTGCGGATATGTCCGGTTAAATCGCCTTCCATGATCTGCATGTGATAACAATCGAACAATAATTTCAGGCGTGGCGAGGCGATTTCCCGGCACAGCGCGGCGCCTTCATCCGAGCCGGTCAGGAAATAATCCGGATGGTCAACCTTGTCGTTGAGCGTTTCGAGCCATAACGTTACCCCGGCTTGCTCGGCGCGCGCCACAGTGGCTTTTAGGCCATCGAGGATATTTTGGCGCATTTGCCTGCGCGAAAGCTTTTTGACTATATTGCCCGTGCAGACAATGGCCGCGCCAATTCCGGCGTCCCGGCAAAAATTCAATGCCGCGTCCGTGCGTTGCAGCCAATCCGCGCGGCGCGCGGCATCCGTCAATCCGCCGCCCAAACTGCCATCCGGCGAACCGATAACCACATTGGTTAAAGTTACGCCGGCCTGCTCGGCAACCGTGCGCACTTTAACCGCTTGTTTGGAATCGGTTTCATCCATTCCGTCAAGCGTCGCCGTGCGATCTATAAACCACATCTCGGCGAACCGATAACCGGCATCCGCCGCCAGACGGATACGCTCCAGAAACGGACGATCCGTAAAGAACATTTCCAGGCAAACACCGTAACGCATAAATACCTCCAAAAATTTCAGGAATCCGCCAGGACATTGTTGAGCGCGGCGGCCACGGCGCGGCAATCGCGCGCATTCCAATGGTTATTTACTTCAAGCACCAACGCGCGGCTCAGGTAATCCAACGTCTGCGGGCACATGTTTTTGGAATACTTCGGCAACTCCGATTTTTTCACACCGCTCCACGGCAACCCATCCCTGGCCACGGATTTCATATCGAGAATATGTTCCCAGTTGGTATAAATATGCCAATCCTTGATCTGGGCATCGTATATTCCTCCGGCAGGCACGCCAGCCGCCTTGAGCGCCGTGGTGGCCCGTTTGGTGCGCTCGGCATCCGGCATGAACAAGATCAAACTATAGCCGACATCGCCCTCCGGATCAGGCACGCGTTGCAACTTTACATTTGGCGGAACGCGCAACATCCGGATAATGGCGCGCTTGGCTTTGCGATAACCGTTGACAATTTGCTTGGCTTTACGGATTTGCGCCAGCGCCACCGCGCCTTGCAATTCGCTCATACGGTAATTTTCGCCGCAGAAAAGTTCGCCTTCGCGCCGCTCAACTGCGTAACGATTAGGACGCCAACAGGCGGCGCAATCGTGCCAGGACTGCGCGCGCGTATGAAGCCATTCGTCATTGGTCGTTATAAACCCGCCCTCGCCGCTATTAAGCACCTTGTAATAATCAAAACTGAAACAACCGATTGTGCCAATGCTGCCCAGCATTTTGCCGCGATAAGAGCCGCCGGCCGCCTGAGCAACATCCTCAATCAGAGCAATTTTATGCTTGTCAGCCAATGCCTTCAACTCCGCCATCCGGGCGGGTATGCCGCGTATATGCACGACAATAATAGCCTTGGTGCGCGGGGTGATAAGCCGGGCAACATCCAATGGATCGAGCGTCAAGGTATCGTCAATATCGGCGATAACCGGAATAGCGTTACAAGCGCCGACCGTGGCGGCTGTGGCAAAAAACGTGTAGCCCGGCACAATAACTTCATCGCCCATGCCGATGCCCAGCGCGCGCATGGCGGCAATCAAGGCCGAAGTGCAGGAATTGACCGCCAGACAATGGCGCGTGCCGATCAATTTCGCGAACGCCTTTTCGGCGGCCTCCACCTTGCTCGGACGCGGATTGTAATAGCGAAAGAGATGCGGACCCTTGATTTGCGGCGCCGCCTTGCGAATAACCGCTTTTAATTGACGCTGCGTCGCGGCGGGAAACGTCCAAAGATCAAGCACCTCCAGCAATTCCGCCACATGAATTTTCGTGGGATATTTTTTTGCCTGCCCGATTTTTTTAACTTTTTTTTCGCTCATAACTCCTCGTATGTTCATAACTTAAAAAAACATTTGCCAATCAAATCCTTCTTCAATTACTAACGTTATAACTCTATCGAACACCCGTAAAAAGGCAATGGACAAACATGCAGATAATTTGTATTTTCTTGCAATGCGCAAAACCACACTAAAGCAAGCCTTTGATCCGGAAAAGTTGGTTCAGGCTCCAAGTCTGATCAATGCAACCGATATTGCATACGACAGATCGCACACCACCCCCAACACGAAACATTGCAACCAATACTGGGCGCTTGATTACAGTTTTTCGGATATGGGCCTCTTCCGTGCCGGGCGCCGCACAAATCCATGGAAAAAACATCCATCCGGCGAAGCGTTGCTTTATCCGCCGCAGACACCGTATTGGGAAGATTTGCGCTCGGTGCGTCCGCCCATTCATAATGGCTGGTTTTTATTTCAAAACGGCGAAGCGGCCGGTTTAAACCGGTTTATTGAAAAAAAAACAGGGTATGCGCGTTTTATGGATCCTGAAGGGCGGCTGGGGCGTTTGATCGCGCAAGCCGCCAGAATCGCAAAAAACCAGAACAGCATCGGGTTTTGGCGTGCCATGAGCTTTTTTTATGCCGCGCTCGATCTGGTCTGCCGCAGCGAACAAATTGATTCAGCAACCTATTGCATTACGGAAACACATAAAGCCCCGCTGTTTTCTGAAAAAGTGGCGGATTTTCTGCGTGCGCATCTCAATGAACGCCTGACTTTGGAACAAATTGCAAGCAACTTCAATGTCAGCGCTTCGACCCTGTCGCATCGCTATCGCGCTGAAGCCGGCGAAGCGCCCATTACAACTTTGATCGAAATGCGAATCCGACAGGCGCGCAATCTGCTGCTCAAGGGTCAGCCGCTCAAAGCTATTGCGCCGGCCCTCGCCTTTAATGACGTCTTCCACCTTTCCAAAACTTTTAAGAAAGTGGAAGGCCGCTCGCCACGCCAGTTTTTGAAGACGCTCCGCCAAAAGATGCAGTCATAGCTCCGCGACGCTCATAACCACAACATTCCCTTCCGACATGAAAGACTTGGCGGCAAGCCTGGATTTTCAGACTTATGCTTTGGCGTCAATCAGATTGCTCCGAACGCGCAAGTTTGGCGTGCATCCGCGCAATTTCCGGATGGTCACAACCAAGCTGCCGGGCGGCATTGGCGAGCGCCGTTTGGGCCTTTGCGTCCATCCGGCGCGCATGATAAATTCCGGCCAGCGCGAACCAGGCTTTGGCGTGATGCGGTTCCAGCATCACCAGCCGCTCATACAGGCGGCAGGCTTCATCCGGTCGGCCAAGGTTTTCAAGCGCCAGGCCGGCATTAAAGAGAGCATCGGTCCGGTCGGGATTTTGATTGAGCACAAGCTCAAACTTGCCCAAAGCGGCCTGGTAATCACCCTGCATCATACAGGCGTTGCCAAAAGCAAACATGGCCGCCGGCGAATCCGGATGCAGCGCCAATGCCTTGCGAGCGTGTTCCATTGCCCGCTCATGCGCGCCCTGTCTCAGCAAATAATTGGAAAGATTAAGATGATCGGCCGGCGCGGTATCCGGCGCAGAATGCGGCCAGACAGCAATCAAAATACCGGCGCATGCCAAACTCAAACGCCAGACGCCGGTCAACTGCGGCTTTCGGCAAACCAAACCGGGCAGAGCCGCCAAAGCGCCGCCGGCGGCCGGCAACAATAAAACCGCCAAAGGCATCCGGTAACGCTCCGTTACAAAAACCGTCATAACGCCGATGGCCAGGCAAATACCCATGATCCACAAACCGGGCGGCATAGATCGGGCGCGGCGCAACGCCAGGCCAAGGCAAGCCAATATCCAGATGCCGCCAAATCCCAGAAAGGCAATTCTTAATGGCGGAACAAACTCCGGCAACAGCCGCAGCAATCCCGTATCATCAAATGCGCGCGCACTCACCAAACGCTGCGCTTTGCGCAACCAGAGCCGGAAGGCGCAGCCGGGTTCGGCGCAAATAAAGCCAACCGCCCGCGCCCGCCAAAACCGGTCGGCTTCAACAGGCGTCATTTGGCGTCCGGCAAGCCGGCCGGCCAGTCCGACGGAGTCGGCGGTCATTTCTTCCGCGCTCAGCCGCAATCCCGGCAGAGCCATGCCATAGCCTGTCGCGGCGGGGTTATTGCCCATATATAAATTCAAGCCGCCGTGCGCCGTGATTAGAACCGCCCCGCCATCATGCCGAAAATTATGGATCAACAAAGGCGCAAGACAGATGTATCCGGCCGCAAGCGCCAAAACACCATGCGCAATCCGCCGCGCCGGAGAACGAGCGGGACGCTCCACAGCCAGCCAAACAGCAAGAGGCGGCAACATCAACCAGAATGCCGCCAGAACCTGGCCGCCGAATCCGAGGCAAAGCCCAAGACCTGCCGCGCGCGGTAAATTCCAATTTCCGGCCCAGCGCACAATCAAAGTTGCCGTCAAAACCGTCCAGAATAATCCCAGCGCCACCGGCATACTGACCAACGAATAGGCAACCGATGGCCCGAAAAGAGCAAAGCCTAATGCGGCGCAAAATGCAGCCGTCCGTCCATAGCAACGCAAAACCAGATCATAGAGCAAGCGCGCGGTTACACCATCCAACAAAGCCTGCAAGACCGCCAATGCCGCCGGATCCGGACTGCCCGTCAGCCGGTAAACCCAGCCTGCCAGAAGCGGATAAAGCGGCAGAAAAGTAAAAACCCCGTCAAACCAGCCGCCTTGCGCGATAAGTTCGGCCAGACGCTGGTAAAGTCCGCGATCCCCGCCCAGCGGCCAAAAAAGCGGGGAATCCAGAAAAAAACCAAGACAAACGAGACGCAGCAAAACCGTCAAAAAAGAAGCAAGCCAAGGCGCGAAGCCGGACAATTTTTGTTTCCAAGACATTAAAGAACTCGACCTCCAGCAACGGAACAAACTTCGAATCCGCAACGGAATGCAGGCAAACTATTTCTCCAGCGCCCGATGGGATTTCAACTGCAGCACAACCGGCGCGCCTTCCAAGCCAAACTCCTCGCGCAAGGCATGGATCAGATATTCCTCGTAGGCGCGCACAAGCCTGGCCGGATCATTGACAAAAAGCAAAACCCGGATTGGTTGCACATCCGTTTGAACGGCATAATAAAATTTAAGGCGTTTCCCCTGCACCAGGGGAGGCTGCACCCGATCATACGCGCGGGTCAAGGCGCGGTTCAAGGCGCCGGTCGGCAGGCATAGATTAATCTGATTGGACACACGCTCCATCGCCGTCAGGGCGCGGCGGATATTAAAGCCCGTTTGCGCGGAAATGAAAACCGCCGGCGCAAAACGCAAAAACGGCACCGCTCGGTAAAGCGCTTCGCCATACTCCTGCTCGGAAGCTGATTTGGCGAGCAAATCCCATTTATTGACGAGCAAGAGGCAACCCTTATGATGATCGAGAATCATGCGCGCAATAGTTTTATCCTGCGCCGTTGGACCCTGCGCGGCATCAAGCACCAGCGCAGTCACATCGGAACGGGCGATACTGCGCAAAGCGCGGCTCATACTGAAACGCTCAACCGTGCGATTGATTTTGCCCCTTTTACGGATACCGGCCGTATCGGTAAGCAGATAATGCCGCTCCTTGCCGCCGCCGCTGAGCACAAAAGGCACGTCAATACTGTCGCGGGTTGTTCCCGGCTGATCGGAAACAATCACACGCTCGCTGCACAAAAGCCGGTTGACAAACGAAGACTTGCCGACATTCGGACGGCCGACTATCGCAACACGCAAAGCTTCCGGCAAGGCCGCATGGACATGTTCCGGCACAACCGCCAAAATGGACGACATCAATTCGCGCACTCCCCGATTATGCGTTACAGACAAGGGGAAAACCGGAAAACCGTATTTCAAAAAATCATCGGCAGCAACATCCTTCTCGCTGCAGTCGGCCTTGTTGGCGGCCAGAAAAACCGGCTTGCCGGCGCGGCGCAGAATTCCGGCCACTTCGTCATCCCACGGCAGACGGCCGGCAGTTATATCGGCGACAAAGATAACCGCCGCCGCCGCCTGCACAGCCTGTAAAACCTGGCGATTGACCAAAACCTCCAATTCGCCGCCATCATCATGAGCGGCTTCCGGCGCCAACCCGCCGGTATCAATCAATTCCAACCCACGCCCTTCCCACTCAATATGCCGTGAAATCCGGTCGCGCGTAACCCCCCGTTCGGCATGCACAATGGCCGTGCGCCTGCCGGCCAATCTGTTGAAAAGCGAGGATTTGCCGACATTCGGACGGCCGACTATCGCGACAACCGGCGCGGCTTGAGCTTGATTTGGATATGTTTCCGTCATATGATTTTCAAATACCCGTTCAGGAGATAGTAACAGGAGGCACTATGCAAATCGCACAGGGAAAAATCAAGCGTGTTTTTGTGCTGCGTCTTGAGGAAGGCGAGCGTCTGCCGAACTGCATCGAAGCAGCAGCGCGGCGTTACAAGATCAATGCCGGATTAGCGCTTTTGGTGGGCGGCGCGCGCGACGGCACCATGGTGGTGGGTCCCAAAAAAACTGTTGCCGTTCCGGAGGTCTGGCTGCAGGCGTTCACCGCCGGCCACGAGATTCTCGGCGTCGGAACAATATTCCAAAGCGAAAAAGGACCAACCCTCCACATGCATGCGGCGCTCGGACGCAAAGACAAAACGCTATCCGGTTGCATCCGCCAAGGCATTCGCACTTATCTGATTGCTGAAATCATTATTCTTGAAATTACCGGTTTAAAAGCCCGTCGTGTGCGTGATCAACGCTCCGGTTTCCATCTGCTTGAGCTTAAATAATGCCAACGGCATATCATCTGCTTACAAGCATGATATGAAGGGACGGTTATTCAGTCTGCTCACGCTTGTTATTGGCTTGGCTCTCCCGTGCGCTTGCCATGCGGAAGGCCGGGTAATTGCCTGGGGCGGCAATACCTATGGGCAATGCAATGTACCAAAAACAGCGCTTGAGAATGTTAGCGCCATCGCCGCCGGCGAACGACACG
>CAZMFH010000085.1:0-10155 GCA_964565485.1 uncultured Verrucomicrobiota bacterium
GAATAAGACTACTCACCAGTAGACACAGAGTAAAGCAAAGCGGAGGTTTTCCCAAACCCGTTATCGGCTTACTGCCGATATCAAGTTTGGCAAAACCGCCTATGTGTGGGAGTAAGCCAAGAGTATTCATTCTTCCGTTTTTCTCCATAAACACCTTTGCTTGAATTTAGGCCGATCGCGAAGCCGGTCGGATTAAATTCAAACAAACTCTTCTTCTCCGTGCCTCCGTGTCTCCGTGGTGAATTCTTATCTTTCGCTCTCAAAGATTTTGTTGCAACAGCTATAAACTTCGATTGCTGCATGACGCATTGTTGCTACGCAAAAATGGATCATGTCGAAACGGAACGGTCTAAAACCATAAAGTTTTTTACTTAGTTAATTCGCCGCCGGTGGATTTGCTTGGTAGCAACAAAAATTTTTCGCCGTTTTTGCTTGGGCGAATGCCCGTTATGGAGTTTGTCTGATTCTTATGCGCGGCGGTTATGGTGTAGGTAAACTCTTGCAATGTCGGTTGCGCGGGGTGTGCCGCGGCTGTTTTAATGTATTCCGTCAAAATAATGGCGCCGGCAGCGCCGCGCGCCGGTGTCCGGCCTTCCGCATCGGTTTTAACTGTTCGGTGCTGAATAAGGTCGCAGCCTGCCTGCTCGGCCTTGAACGCAACTTCCGCGCCTTTGACCGGCTGGCCGGAGGCATCATGAACTTCAACAACAATGCTGCGGCGGACGGATAATTTGGGATGTTGCATTTTGCCGGCGCGGTTTTTGCGCGCATGCAAAATATCTCCCTGCTTGGGCGTATCCCACCGGCAATCGGTGAGAATCAAGCCGTCATTCGAGTGGGTCAGATCCCAATTCCGGTCATTCTTTTGCATGATACAGTCGCGGAACTCCGCATTCAAACAGCCCCAATCCATGACTGCCGTTCCGCAATTGATGAATTGGCAGCCTGTTGCCAGCTGCGCGCCGTTCTGCATAGGAACGCCCACGCGCTCAAAAACCGTGTTTTTCACCAGATAATCCCTGTTCACACCACCTTTTTGCAGGCCGCGCAAGACGCCTTTTACGCCGCTAATCCGAGCGCCATGCAGAATTATGCTGCCGCCCAGGAACATATTGCCGTTTTGAGGGTCGCCGATCATGCTTTCGGAATCCAGAGGAGCGATTTTGCCGTGATAAACATAGAGGCCGCCGCCGTATTGCTCGGCCTTGATCCAGGGCAGATATCCGCAATAAAGCGTATAATGTTCATTAGTGGCGCAGGCCAATAACAGGTGTGCTGTGATATTGCTTGCGTTGGGTTGACCCAACTGCAGGGCATTTATCAGTTTCGGCGCACGGTAATAGAGGCCTGGGTTGCGGCCTTGAATAAAATACGGATGGATAAAGATGTTGCCGCGCAGCACCAGCGTTTCGCGCGGACAGTCTTCTGCGCCAATCTGTAAGACTGTTTCCGTGCCGTCATTGGCGCCGATAATCAGGTTGCAGTCAATGTGGTATGTTGTTGTGGCCTGATCATAACGGATTTTATTCCAGCCAAAAGTTTTGTCGGCAACTGCAAGCTGCGCCAGTGTGCAGGGTAAAACCGGCGGGTAATCGCTGATCCGAATGGCATTGCGCTCTTGATCAAACAGGATTCCGGCTCCAGCCTGACTCAGGCAAAAGAGCATAGTGAAAAATAAAATTGCCGGCCTCATGATGCTCCTGCTGTGATTTGGGTTAATTGATGATCATTGTCGTTTGATTCGGCAATAATTCGCGGCACTTTGATTAAGCATGGTTGTTTGGATTTATGCTCAATGATTCCCAGCAGTATTTTGGCGGCTTCTTCGCCCAAAAGCGCATGATTGGATCGAGCAATATTTAGGAGCGTGATATTGGCGGGCAGATTTTTTGTGATTTCCGGAGTCTCCTGACACAGGAATGTAAAGCTGTCTGGCAACATGCTTGACATGCGGTAAAGAACTTCCGTAACCGCTTTGATTTCGCCGCCTTGCGCATAAATCGCTTTTGGTTTGCGCTCTTGCAATAATTTTGGCAATAGTTTGGCGGTCTGATTGGCGGCAATGGCATATGCCGGCGGATGTTTCAGACCGTGTTCAGCAAACAAACCCGTGAACATTGTGTATAATTGCTTTACTTCCGGATGTTCGTCGTTACGTCCGGCAAAAACTATTTCCGCTCCGGCTTGTGCCATTATTCTTGCCGTGCCCTTGATCAGAGCGCCCGGATAATCATCCAGAACCAGATTTTTCCAGGAGGGTCGCTCAATCGCACTGACAATCACCAGCGCATCTTTACGCTTGAAAAAATAATCTGCTATTTCGATGCTTTTGACATTGGGGTGCAACCAGATCAGGCCGTCAAGTCCCATGGCATCCAGATCCTGAAAAGTTTTTTGCGGATCGCGGGCGGCGAAATTGACGAGTTGAATTGATATGTTGTGTCCGGCAAATTGTCTAAAAATGCCGGTCAGGATTTGTTGATAGTCAGGGGTTATATTGACCAACATGCCGGAAGATAAAATTATACCGGCCTTATACGCATTAGATGCGCGATATTTGGCCGTCAAATGTGAATTTAGAAATGTGCCCATCCCTCGTTTCGGAACAAGATATCCTTCCCTGACCATATCTTGTAACGCACGCCGGACAGTTCCGCGCGCTACCTGGAATTTTTGTGATAACTCGCGTTCTGATGGGATCTTGCAAAAATCTTCGCGGCTGTTGGCCGTAAGGTTGATCACAAACTGCCTGATCTTCATATACTCAGGAATAGGTATTGACACATGGCCTCCAGTGCATACATTTGTATCCTTTATGAACCATTATGACCACTTGTGAGAGGTTGTCAAGCTTTTTTTGTTTTTTTGGGCATGGTTCAAATTTTACGCATAGAGTTAACACTCTGCCTGCAGTCTTTGGTTGTGGCCGCAGGCTGCCTTATAGCGCTTTACGGAAGGAGCAGCGGCCGATGGGCAGGTTTTGTTGCAGAAAAATCAACTCGAAATCGCTCTGTTCCGCCGCTGTTGTTACAAATGGTGCAATTTCCTGAAAACGCTGATCACGTTGCAGCAAATCCCGGATGTTTGTAAAATAATCCAAATGATCGGTTGCCACGTGCAGGCAGCCTTCATCGGCAAGCGTCCGATGCAGCGCATCCATAAACGCCGGATCAAAAACACGCCGCCGGTGATGTCGGCGTTTGGGCCAGGGATCGGGGAAAAACAGGTAGTAAGTTGCCACCGTGCCGGGGGCGAGAAGATTGGCCACGGTATAGGCGATTTCGGCGCGGATCAAACGAATATTGCATAAGCCGGCGCGCAAAGCCTTGCGCTCTGTTTTGCCGATTCGGTGCAACTGGCGGTCCACTCCAAGGAAGGATACGGTCGGATGCGTCTCTGCGCGGGCCAGCAGGAAACGCCCCTTGCCGCAACCCAAATCAATCTCCAGCCGTTGCGGTGGCGCGCCGAAAATCGCTTGCAAATCCAATGGCGCGCTCCAGTCATTTGGAATAATACGCAGAGTTTCCGGCATGGTCGGCATGTTTTGCATAAAAAAATTCAGTTTTGGGTGGTCAATCCATATGAAAAACTTCACGCATTGAGCGTTCCCTGGCTTTGCCGGAGGCGGGGGCGTCGGCCACCAGATATTCAAGCATATACCGCCACCATTTCCGGCAGATCGGGTTTTCAGCAAGTTTGGCCAGCCTGGCTTCATCTTCAATTTCCACATATCCGAACATGATGTTGGTTTTGGTGTCGTGGAAAATCGAATAGTTATGCAGTCCGTGTTGTTTCAAAACCGCGTGTAATTCCGGCCAGATGGGATTATGGCTCTTTTCATAAGCATCAAGCTTGCCGGGTTGTACTTCCATTATAAAAGCTTTTCTGATCATTTTTTGTTGCCTCCAAATTTGAAACTACAGCAACTGCCCTGAAAAACAAGCAAAATTGGCGCGTGGAAGCGCTTGCGAAAATGTCAAAGAGCTTGTCAGTCACTTGGCAGCTTGATATAGTGGCGGCGCATGAAAATTTTAGTAACAGGCGCGGCTGGATTTATCGGCTATCATGTGGCGCGGACGCTTTTGCGCTCCGGCCATGCTGTGGTTGGGCTGGATAATTTTAACGATTACTATTCTGTGCGTTTGAAACGCGAACGCCATGCCTTGCTGGCGGCGGAGCCGGGTTATACCGGACAGGAGGGCGATCTCTGCGATTATCCGGCGCTAACCAGGCTTTTTGAACGCCATGCTTTTGACCGCGTCTGCCACTTGGCCGCGCAACCTGGCGTGCGTTATTCGATCACGCATCCGTTTGTTTATCAAAAATCCAATAATGAGGCCTTTCTCAATATTTTGGAAGCTTGCCGGCAGCGCAAGGTGCCGCGCTTTGTTTATGCTTCCAGTTCCAGCGTTTATGGCGGCAACCGCAATTTGCCGTTCAGCGAAAATGACGTTGTTGATTCGCCGATCAGTCTTTATGCGGCCACCAAAAAGAGCAACGAACTGATGGCTCATGTTTACAGTCATTTGTATGGCTTGCAGACGATCGGTCTGCGCCTCTTTACTGTTTACGGTACCTGGGGCCGACCGGATATGGCAATTTGGTCGTTCACGGAGGCCATGCTGGGTGGAAGGCCGATCAAGGTTTTTAATCATGGCGTTATGCGCCGTGATTTCACTTATGTGGATGATATTGCATCTGGCATTATTGCGGCGCTTCAAACAGAGGGGCTTGCGCCCTATGATATTTTCAACCTGGGCAATCATCGCGCCGAAAATCTGATGGACATGATCAATCTGCTTGCCGAATCGCTGGGCGTCAAACCGATTATGGAATTGTTGCCGATTCAGCCGGGCGACGTCATGGAAACCTATGCTGATATCGAAAAGGCGCGCAAACAGCTTGCTTTTGATCCGCATACGACCATTGCCGCCGGCATCCCAAAATTCGCGGCCTGGTTTAAGGAATATCACGGAATCAAATGAGCACAGTTGCCGCGGAACGCCGGTTGTTCGACTGGATGGCCTATTGGCGGCGCATTCTTTTTGCCCTGACTTGGCGCGATTTACGCAGCCGCTATATCGGCGCTACGCTCGGTTTGTTCTGGTCCTTTGTGCAGCCGCTGGTGATGACCGTGATTCTCTGGTTTGTTTTCAGCCTTGTCGCGCGCGCAGCGCCGGCCGAGGGCGCGCCATTCATTGCCTGGTTTTTGGTTGGTGTTGCCGCCTGGAATTTTTTTGCCGAGGCGCTTTCTTCGGCGACAAACTCTTTCCGGGAATATGCGTTTTTGGTCAAAAAGATCAGATTCCAGATTGTCATTCTGCCGGCGGTAAAAATTCTGGCGGCGGCTTTTGTGCATTTGCTTTTTCTGGCGGTGGTTGTTTTTGTGTTGTTGGCCAACGGAGTGCGTCCTTCCTGGTTCTGGCTGCAGGCGGCTTATTACATGCTGGCGCTGATCTTGCTCGCGCAGGGCTTGAGTTGGGTAACGGCTTCGCTGAACGTGTTTATGCGCGATATTGCCTATGGCGTCCAGGTGCTGATGCAAATCGGCTTCTGGGTTTCACCGGTGTTCTGGGAGTTCAACGTGATTCCGGAGCGGCTTCATCTGCTCGCCTTTTTGCTTAAATTGAATCCGTTGGTTTATATTATTCGCGGCTATCGCGGCAGCTTTGTTAATCCGGAGCCTTTTTGGTCGGACTGGCGGCTGATGCTTTATTTTTGGCTTTTTA
The DNA here is from genome assembly GCA_964565485.1 of uncultured Verrucomicrobiota bacterium. Classification (GTDB taxonomy): domain Bacteria; phylum Verrucomicrobiota; class Kiritimatiellia; order JAAZAB01; family JAAZAB01; genus CAZMFH01. The sequence continues at coordinate 5,730 of CAZMFH010000085.1, forward strand.
CGGCTGCCGCCTGGCTGGTTGGTCTGCTTGTTTTCCGCAAGCTCAAGCCGCAGTTTGCCGATGTTTTGTGAGCGCGTTCCGCGCTACAGCCCCGCGTGCGGGTGATGGCGCGGATATGCCGGATAACGGCTTGAATGGTGGTTTCCGGCGTCGAGGCGCCCGCCGTGATGCCCACCGACCGCGCTTTTTTGAACCAGTGCGGATCTATTTCTTCCGGCGCATTGATGCGGTAGCTGCGTGGATTGAGGCGCCGGGCAATTTCATAAAGTCTTTGGGTGTTGGCGCTGGTGCCGGAGCCGATAATCAACATGACGTCGTAACGCGCCGGCATTTTGTTGATTTCCGCCTGTTTCATGCGGGTTGGTTTGCAGATTGTGTTAAAAACCCGCAGATCCGGCAGAAGCTTTTGCAGACGCGCGACGGTCAGCAGCGCATTGGCCAGATTTTGTGTTGACTGGATCACCACCGCGCTTTTGCCGAGTTTTTGCAGCGCGCGCGGGTTGATTGGATGCGTATTGTCAATGACGATGGCTTTTTGTTTAAGCTGTCCCGCTATGCCAAGCACTTCATCATGGCGGCTGTCGCCGATAATGATGATGCGGCGGCCTTGTCGTTCCATGCGGCGGACAATGCGATGGATTTCCTGAACCATCGGGCAGGTGGCATCCACAATCGTAAAACCTTTCCGCCGCGCCTGCGCGATTGTTTCCCGTCCGGCGCCGTGCGCACGGATCAGTAATGTTCGTCCGCGCGCGGCATCCAGCCGCTTGATCTTGCGGATGCCGGCCTGGCGCAGTTCTGCCACCACGGTTTCGTTGTGGACAAGGTCCCCGAGCATGACAACGCCCTGGCGTTGCGCGGCCAGTTCCCCGGCGATGCGGATGGCGCGCCGCACACCGAAACAAAAACCGGCCGATTGTGCTAAATGAATTTGCATTCTGCTGTTCCTTGCGCTATAAATACACCAATTTTAAAGGAAAGACAAGCGAGCTGATTTCAAAACTCACGTTTTGAAAGAATTCAGGAGCAAGAATTCAGAATAAATGCAAGCTGTTTATGATAAGCTATTTGTTTGATTTTGCATTCTGACTTCCGGCTGAATGCTGTTTTCAAAAGCTGACTTTTGAAAGCGACTCAAGCGAGTCAATTTTTGGGGTGCGGGCATGTGTCCGTTTTTGGTCAAGCAATGAAAAAGAAATTTGTCGGTTTTGGTTTTGGCGCCATTCAGACGGGGCTTTTCCTTTATGAGGCGCAGCAATCAGGGAATTTTGAGCAATTAACCGTTGCCGAGGTTGCGCCGGAAATTGTGGCGGCCGTGCGCACGGCGCAGGGCCGGTTCCAAATCAATATTGCTGGGGCAAACGGCATCGAACGGCAAAGTGTCGGTCCGGTGGCGCTTTATGATCCGCATGCGGCGGATGAGCGCGCGGCATTGGTGGAGGCAGTGGCCGGCGCCGACGAGTTGGCGACGGCTTTGCCGAGCGTCCGGTTTTATGAGGCGGGCGGCGATGCCTCGGTTGTCAGTGTTTTGGCTGATGGCTTGGCGTTGCGCGCGCGCCGCGCTGATCGCCGGCAGAGCATTCTTTATGCGCGCCGCTTGGCAATTGCGCCTGCGGAATTGCGCGGGCAAATACAATGCCTTAACACGGTTATCGGCAAAATGAGCGGCATTGTCGCTGATGAAACCCAGATTGCCGCGCAGGGTCTGGCGCGGATGACCGGGAACAGCGGACGTTGTGTGCTGGTTGAAACTTTCAATCGTATTTTGATTTCAAAAATCAATTATCCCGGATTCCGGCGCGGTATTGAGGTTTTTGAGGAACGCGCCGATCTTTTACCGTTCGAGGAAGCCAAATTATATGGCCATAACGCCACGCATGCCCTCTTGGGATATCTGGCGCGCGCTGAACAATGCGTTTATATGGCCGATTTAAGCGCTTATCCGCTGATTCTCGAAACTGCGCGGCGCGCTTTTATTGACGAATCCGGCCGCGCGCTTTGTCGGCGGCATGCGGGCATTGACCCGCTTTTTACGGAAGATGGCTACAGCGCTTATGCCGAGGATCTGCTGGAGCGTATGCTGAATCCGTTTCTGCGCGATGCTGTCGAACGCGTGGTGCGCGATCCGCGCCGCAAATTGGGCTGGGATGACCGGTTGATCGGCGCCATGCGCCTTGCCCTCAGTCAGGGGATCAAGCCGGTTGGTTACGCCCAGGGCGCAAAAGCGGCGTTGGCCATGTTGCGCGAAATGGAGTCCGGCCGCAGCGACAAGCTGCTTTTGGATGATGTCTGGGCGGATGCCAGGCCGGATGTTCGTGAAAAAGAGCGGATTATGGAGTTGCTGTTTTAACTATGGGGGTTGCTGTGCAATATCTTCTGCGTCGAACTGATCAGCGTCCGGCTTTGCGCGGATCTTGGGATAATGAGCCTTGGGCGGGGGCTGAACCTGCCAAACTGATTCATTTCCTGGAACAAAGTCCGTCGCGCCATCCCCGTGTTGAGTTCAAAGCGCTTTATGACCAGGCTGGAATTTATCTCTTTTATCTTGTGCAGGATCGTTACGTGCGTTGTGTGCGCGCCAACTATCAGGAGAGTGTCTGCAAGGACAGTTGCGTTGAGTTTTTTGTCGAGCCGAAAGCCGGATGCGGCTATTTTAATTTTGAAATCAATTGCGGCGGCACTTTGTTGTTGTATTTTCAGGAACAGCTTCCCGATAACGCGGGCTATAAACGCCATAAAGCGCCCCCGGAATTGGGGCGTTTGGCGCAAATATACCATTCCATGCCGCAGATCGTTGACCCGGAGATCAAGGAGGCTGTGGAATGGCGCATCGAATGTTTTATCCCGGTTGCAATTTTTGAACATTATCTCGGCCGTTTGGGTCCGCTGGCCGGTCAAACCTGGCGCGCCAATTTCTATAAGTGTGGCGACGAGACTTCTCATCCGCATTGGGCTTCCTGGGCGCCGATGGGTCCGGAACTGAATTTTCATTTGCCAAAATATTTTCAGCCGATTGTCTTTAAGCCGTGAGGCCGGAATGCCGTAGCTGCGCTTGCTTGCGCGCTGCGCGCAAGCAGGAGGCGGGAAGCATGCCGCTGTAGTAACTGCTGCAAATGCTTCGCAAGAGGTTCCTATGTTTGACAACTTCCCCAAAATACGCCTTCCCTTGCCGGGAGAGTTTGCGGATATCTACTCGGCGCATTACCGGTCAAACCGCGAAGGCCGGACAGCCGCTTCGTCGTTCGCAGAAAGAATGGAGTCGTGGCTGCATAGGCAGGTTGCAGGTGATGTTGCCAACCCTCAAGGCTCGGCAAAGGCAACCCTGGAGTTAGGCGCTGGCACTCTTAATCAGCTGCAGTACGAACCGGCCGTTCAGGTTTATGACATAGTTGAGCCTTTTACTGATCTCTACAAAAATTCCCCTCTGCTCGGAAGGATTAGAAATGTCTACGCAGATATTGCTGAAGTGCCGAGCAATTGTCGCTACGACCGCATAACTTCCGTAGCCACGCTTGAGCATGTCTGTAACCTGCCGGAAGTGGCGGCGCGGAGCGGACTCTTATTGGCGGAGCATGGTGTGTTGCGCGCGGGTGTGCCAAGCGAAGGCGCCTTGCTTTGGACGCTATGTTGGAAGTTAACCACCGGGTTGGAGTTCAGGCTGAGGCACGGCCTCGATTACGGTCTGCTGATGAAACACGAACATGTGAACACGGCGCGCGAAATCGAGGAAGTATTGGCGTACTTTTTCGAGCAGATTGATTGCAAGGTTTTCGGTTTGTCTAAATCAATTTCCATTTATCGCTACTATGAATGCCGTCGCCCAAGCATTGATAGATGTCGTGAATTCGCTGGAAAATAATAATAATCCCGTCACGGATCCCAGGTGTAGTGTTCCGCTCAGGACTGCGTCATGTTCGGAAAAAACGGTCAAATTTGTCTTTGGTGGGGCGAGACTTCCGGGCGAGCCGCCGAGCATGAAGCAGCCGGGTGGGTGATTATTGGATTGCGGAAAGGCGCCGTTTTGTTCTACAATCAAATATTTCCTGAGTGAAAAGATAAGAATTCACCACGGAGGCACAGAGGCACAGAGAAGACGGGTTTGCTTGAATTTAATCCGATCGGCTTCGCGATCGGACTGAATTCAAGCAAAGGTATTTTGGGGGCAGAACTAAGGAACTGATGGACGAAAGAATGAAAACTCTCGTCTTGCTCCCAAACATAGGAGCCAATTTCAAAACTCACGTTTTGAAAGAACTCAGAATTCAGTCAGGATTCAGAATAAACGCAAACTTTATGAGCAAAGGACGAAAAAGCGTGGAGCGGACGCTAAACATGCGTCACGTAGCCGCGCCGGTAACGGCGTGGAGATTCAGGGAAAGGCGCCGCCGCCTCACGGCGACGGCTACAAAGGTTGGGAGCAAAGGAG
>CAZMFH010000086.1:0-9950 GCA_964565485.1 uncultured Verrucomicrobiota bacterium
AGGTCTCGCCCCACCAAAGCCACATTTGGCCATAATGGTGGGGCGAAGCGTCCCGGCCGAGCCTTCTCGAACATGACGCATTCCTGATGCTCTGTCCTGAGTTGGTTTCCGCGACATTTGGAAACTCGTGGTGGTTGCTGTCTTGCGATGCAGCGTCTTGATTTGCTATTTTTGGCGCAAAAACAGAGCTTTTCTTGATGTTTTTTTGCAAAAACAGCTATAATTTGTACTTGGCACGCTTTTTGCTCAAAAACAATGTGCTTTATAAACCACAGAAAAATGGAGAAAGCACATGGATACAGGAATTGGCATATCGCAGGTTAACAACGTCAGTCAACGCTTAAATCTTGCGCCGCAACTTCTTAGGTGGTTGCAGCTTTTGCAGGCCCCAGCGCAGGAATTGGGCAATATTGTGCAGCATGAACTGGAAACGAATCCTGTGCTTGAGTTGGATCCGCTGCCGCAGTCTGAATCGGAAATGGCTGTTCCGCAAGAAATTGAGTCAAAAGTTGATCGTCCGAATGCAGATGAAATGCCGGCGTCTTTTGATCAGGATGATTTATCCAAGCGGCTGGAAGTTCTTCATGATCTTGACAATGAATGGGAAGACGGCACTTCTTACGCCGGCGCCGATGCGGCCGCATCAAATCCGGATGATCAGGAAAGGCATCAATATATGATGGATTCCGTTTCCGCGCCGGTTTCTCTTTGTGAATATCTCAACCGGCAACTGACTGTTCTGCATCTCAATGAGCAGGAGCGGCGCCTGGCGGAATACATCATCGGCTCGCTTGATAATCGCGGATACCTCGACGGTTCCTTGAAGGAAATCGCCGAACAGGCGAACGCTTCTCAGGCAAATGTGGAAAAAGCGCTTGCCATGATCCAGAAGATGGATCCGCCGGGTGTGGCCGCGCGCGACTTGCGCGAATGTCTGATGCTTCAGGTCAATCCGCAAAGAGAACCTTTGGCGTTTGCCATTCTCCGTGATTGTTTTGACCTGCTCTCGCGCCGTGATATCAAGGGGATTGCCAGCGCGTTGGATGTCGAGGAAGAGTCTGTCGAAGAGGCATTGCAAAGCATTTGTCGTCTTAATCCTGCCCCGGGTCTGGATATCCAGCGCCAGCCGGCGGAATATATTACGCCTGATGTTACCGTTCATTTGGAAGATGGACGTTACATTCTGGAAATGAACAATGATTTTGTGCCGCCCTTGCGTATTAACGAAGATTGCCAGAGAATGCTGGCGGAAGCCAAAAAAATGTCGCCAACCGATCTGGCGTACTTGCGGAAAAAAATGCGTTCAGCCACATTCCTGATCCAGGGGATTGCCCAGCGTCAGCAGACGCTTTACAAGGTGGCTTCCGAGATTGTTCGGATTCAGCGTGAATTTTTCGAGTTGGAAAATGGCGAAATCGGCGCATTGACCATGGGCAAGGTTGCCAAGATCATTGGCGTGCATGAAACCACCGTCAGCCGCGCAGTGTTTGGCAAATATATCAAAACCCCCCGCGGAGTGTTTGCGCTCAAGGCTTTTTTTGAAATTGGCTATGCATGCTCGGATGGCTCGGCGCGCACTCCTCAACAGGTCAAGGACGTCATTGAAGATATTGTAACCAATGAAGCGCCCGGCAAACATTTAACCGATATTGATATCGTTGCAATAATGAAGCAAAGGGGTCTGAAAATAGCGCGCAGAACGGTTGCCAAATACCGCAGCGAACTGGGGCTGCCTTCCTCCAAGGATCGCGCTGTCCGCAGCCCAAAAAAAGCGCCTTTTATCGGCGAAACCAACGTTGTTCTGGCGGCATCCGCCGTCTGAAGCAGAGGCAAGCATGCCGTCTGCTTGATCTCTGATTGGCCGATGAGATGCTTGCTCGCCGTGGAAAGCATCCGGCTGTGCGTCTTTTGCTGTTCCCCCCCGCATTTATGTCCGCGCAAATTTAAGGAAATAAGGACTGGACTTTTTGGAAAGAATCATTATAAATGTTGACTTTCATGCAAACCGGAAAAAAGAAGGGCTGATTTTATGCCGAAAATGAAAACCAAAAAAGCGCTCCGCAAGCGGTTCCGCAAAACTGCCAGCGGCAAAATTCTGCATTTGGGCGCAGGGCGCGGTCATATCATGACCACGAAAAGCCGTAAGCGCAAGCGTAATGCGCGCAATAAAAGCATTCTGGCGCCCATGGAACAGAAGCGTATCGGCAACTTGTTTTAGTTGTTTCCGATAATATTTATATTTGATGGAAGCTGTTAAGTTTTGCGTGGCGGTCTGATGGAACCGCTTTATCAGGAGAATTATTCATGCCTAGAGCAACGAATGCGCCGGCCTCGCGGCGGCGGAGAAAAAGACGTTTGGAACAGGCGCGCGGTTTTTATGGATCGCGCAGCAAATTGTTTCGGCAGGCTACGGAAGCTGTGGATCGGGCCATGTGCATGGCCACGGCCCATCGCAAACTCAAAAAGCGCGCATACCGCGGCATGTGGATTGCGCGTCTGTCTGCGGCCTGCCGTAAAAACGGCATTACCTACAGCCGCTTGATCGAAGGGCTGAAAAAGGTCCAAATCGAGTTGAATCGCAAGATGCTGTCGGAAATTGCCATTCATGACCCGGAAGGTTTTGTGCAAATTGTGGCCGAGGTCAAGTCGGTCAAAGCTTGAGTTTGCTTTGCCGTCCGTGTCGAGGTCCGGCGTGTTTTGCCGGAATGGCTGAATTTAAGCGTTGAATATGGAAGGAATGTGTTCATGAAGGAAAAGATCCATCCGAAATATCAGGATGCCACCATTACCTGCATTTGTGGCAATGTGGTCAATACCCGTTCCACGGTCAAGGAAATCAAGGTCAACACCTGTTCGGCGTGCCATCCTTTTTACACCGGTACGGCCAAGTATGTTGATGCAGCCGGGCGCGTTGAACAGTTCCGCAAGCGTTACGCGAAAAAATAGTTGTTGTTTGGGAGAGGGTCAGGGTTCGGTGTTGTCGCATCGAGGTCTGACCCTTTTTGTATTTTACCGCAATCCGGCGTATTGATGCATGCATGTTGACCATGGATATTCCCGCGTCATTTTTAGAGGCGCTTTCCGCGCGCTTGGCTGAGTGCGAGGCGCAACTGGCCGATGCTGCGGCAAATAATCGCGGTCAGTTCAGCCGTTTGCTGAAATCACGGGCGCGTTTGAAAAAATTGCTCGATAAGGCCGAAATGCTTGCGCGCTTGCGCAAGGAGATGGCCGAACATCGCGAATTGCTTAAAATGGACGGGATTGAGCCGGAATTACAGGAATTGGCGCGCGCGGAACTGGAAGCAGCGGAAAACAAACTACCGGAGCTTGATAGCCGGTTCTTAATGGAATTACAGCCTCCCAACCCGAATGATCAGCGCGACGTCATCATGGAAATCCGCGCCGGCGCCGGCGGTGATGAGGCGGCGCTTTTTGCCGGGGATTTGGCCAGGATGTTCATGCGCTTTGCCGAAGCCAGCGGATGGACGACCGAATTAATTGATGCCAGCGCTTCCGAACGCGGCGGCTATAAGGAAATTGTTTTTGCCATTCACGGCGAAAATGTTTTCCGCGCGCTTCAGTTTGAAGGTGGAACGCACCGTGTGCAGCGCGTTCCGACCACGGAGGCATCCGGCCGCATTCATACTTCCACCGCCACGGTGGCTGTTTTGGCGGAGGCTGATGATCTGGACGAAATTGATATCAAGCCCGAAGACTTGCGGGTTGATGTCTATCGTTCTTCAGGCGCGGGCGGACAGCATGTCAATAAAACCGATTCCGCTGTGCGCATTACCCATTTGCCCAGCGGTTTGGTTGTTGCCAGCCAGGAGGAGCGTTCCCAACAGAAAAATCGCGCCAAGGCCATGCGTGTCTTGCGTTCGCATTTGCTGGCCGCGCAAAGACAAAAGGCCGAAGAACAAATCGGAGCCAACCGCCGCTCTCAAATCGGCAGCGGCGACCGCAGCGAACGTATTCGCACTTACAATTTTCCGCAAAATCGCCTGACGGATCACCGCATTCATCTTACGCTCTATTGTCTCGACAAGATTATGGAGGGGAATCTCGCGGATTTGCTTCGGGCGCTTTATGAGCACTATAATGCCGCCCAAACGACGCTTTCGCTCGATCAGCTTTTAAAAATGTAATGGGTTTTTCGGCCATGCCTATTTTGGGCGCCATGTTGGATGAAGCCGTTGCGCGTCTAAGCGCTGCGGGACGGGACGAAGCGCGCTTGCAATGCGAATGGCTGGCGAGCGCTGTGGCGGGTTGCGCGCGGCTGGAATTGCCTTTGCGCCGCGCCAAGACGCTGGCGGAAACGCCGGCCCGACGCCTCTTGGAAGGTGTTGAGCGCTTATGCGCCGGAGAGCCCTTGCAGTATGTTTTGGGCGAGTCGGATTTCATGGGGTATTCGCTTAAATGCGATGCGCGCGCCTTGATTCCACGTCCGGAAACGGAGCAACTGGTGGCCTGGATGCTGGCAAGTCGCAATCTTTGGCGCATGCCGCTTCCGTTGATTGCGGATGTCGGCGTCGGCAGTGGTTGCATTGCCGTCGCCCTGGCGTTGCAACGGCCGGATGGGCATTATCTGGCAATTGATGTCAGCGCCGCCGCGCTTGAGCTGGCGCGTGAAAATGCCGCGCGCCATAATGTGCAGGAACGCATTGTTTTTCAGCAGGGCAATCTGCTTGCCGGTGTGCCGGCGCAGTCGCTTGACGCCATCGCGGCAAATCTGCCTTACGTGCGCAGCGCGGATTGGGCGCAGCTTGAGCAGGTCGTGCGTGATTATGAGCCGCGCCTCGCATTGGATGGCGGCGCCGATGGCTTGCTGCTTATTCGCCGGCTTGTGCGTGAGGCCGGTTTGGTTTTGCGCCGGGAAGGTTTGCTTTTTCTCGAAGTTGGCGCAGGGCAGGGCGCCGAAGTCGCCAGGCTGCTAAGCGAAGCCGGGTTCGATCCCGTGGAATTGCGCGCCGATTTGGCAGGTGTGCCGCGTCTGATCAGCGCAAAAAAAAGAATAATTAACGCTTGAATCATAAGCAGGAATGGTGTAAAAGGAAATGTTTTGTTAACCGAAGCGAGTTGGAGGACACAATGTCAGTTATCATCAGATGCCGTCGTACCGGCGCCAATAATGATCCCTGTTTCCGAATTGTAGCCGCAGATAAGCGTTCGCCCCGTGATGGCAAATGCCTGGAAACATTGGGCTGGTATGATCCCAAGAAAAAGAAGAATAATTTTTTCCTGAATTTGGCCCGCATCAAGGATTTGAAAGAACAAGGCGCTCAAATCTCGGCCACTGTGCTCAGCTTGATGCGCAAGGCTAAAACAATGCCCATGGCCGCCCCTGCGGCGGCAACACAAATGCCGGCCGCTGATGCAAGCGCTCCGGCTGCAACGGTATGAAAGCATTTGTGGCCAGTATTTTGCGTGTGCTTGTCAATCACCCGGAGAAGCTTGTGATTGCGGAGTTATCCGGCAGGCAAACGATCATTTTGGAGGCGCGTTGCTGCGCTGAAGATATGGGGCGCATTATCGGCAAAAACGGGAAAACCATCGGGGCAATCAGAGTTTTGTTGAGCGGGTTGGCGGCCAAGCAAAAACGCAAGGCTGTGCTCGAAGTTGTTGAATGAGTTTGCCCCCGGCGCGGTCCCTGAATTTCCCGAAGAAACTGGTTGAATTCCCATGGGCGATGCGCAACAAATTGACATTATTACCATTTTCCCGCGCATGGCGCAGAGTCTGCTGGAAGAAAGCATTCTAAAACGCGCAAGCCAAAAGGGAGCAGTTTCGTTCCGTGTTCTTGACTTGCGTGATTTTACCTCCGACCGCCACCGCACTGTTGATGATCGTCCGTATGGCGGCGGGCCGGGTATGATCATGAAGCCGGAACCTTTCTTCCTGGCTGTTGAATCCGTGCGCACACCGGCAGCCCGGGTTATCTTAATGTCTCCGCAGGGCCGTCCGTTCCGCCAGAATGTGGCGGATGAACTCGCGCGTGAACGGCATTTGATTTTTGTTTGCGGCCATTATGAAGGTGTGGATGAACGGATTGCGCATGCCTTGGTTAATGACGAAATTTCGATTGGTGATTATGTGCTGACCAATGGTTCCCTGGCGGCGGTAGTTGTGGTTGATGCCGTGGTGCGGCTGCTGCCCGGTGTGCTTGGCGGAGATGGCGCGACTCTTGATGAATCTTTTGTCGGCAACCGCCTGGAATATCCGCAATACACGCGCCCGGAAGTATTTCGCGATATGCGTGTTCCGGAGGTGCTGCTTTCCGGCGATCATGCCGCAATTGCGCGCTGGCGTCTGGAACAATCGCGCGCGCGCACCGCTGCGCGGCGTCCGGATTTGCTTGACCGGAACCTACCAGCTCCGGGCTGAAAACGACTTTTTCCCGCATGGCTTGCAGGGCAAACCTCCGCGCCTTAAACCTGCAGCGCTCTTGCCAATTGTAAAATCCGGGGATATTTGTCTTTGGTGGGCGAGACCTCCGGGCGAGCTGTTGAGAATGACGCAGTCCTGATAAGATTGCTGGTCCACAGGCACAAAAATTTGACAAAAAGCGCCATCTTTACTATGCTCGCCCGAATTCAGTCAAACATCAAACATGTTTTTGGGAAAGGGAAATCATTATGGCGCAGGAATTAAAAGGCAATATGCTGATCGCGCAGAGCGGCGGTCCATCCATGGTCATCAATCGGAGCCTCATCGGCGCCGTGCAGGAAGCCAAAAAACACAAAGCTATTCAGGGCATTTATGGTTCGCTGCACGGCATCAAGGGCATTATGGAAGAAAAGATGATTAACCTGCGCAAGGAATCTGCGGCCACGCTCAATGCTGTGGCCGGCACGCCAGCCTCGGCGCTGGGTAGTGTGCGCAAAAAACCATCCCCGGAAGATTGCCTGAAGATTTTCGGCATTATGCTGAAATACAATGTGCGTTATTTCTTCTATATCGGCGGCAACGATTCCGCAGAAACAACACATATCATCAATGAACAGGCGCAGAAAATCAATTATGAGTTCCGCTGCTTCCATATTCCCAAAACCATTGATAATGATTTGCTGGAAAACGATCACACTCCCGGCTTCGGCAGCGCCGCCAAATTTGTGGCATGCGCTGTGATGGGGAGCGACCTCGACAACCGCGCCCTGCCTGGCGTTAAGATTGATGTCGTCATGGGCCGCCACGCCGGTTTCCTGACCGCCGCCTCGGCGCTGGCGCGCACCGAACCAGACGCCGGTCCACACTTGATTTACCTGCCCGAACGGCCATTCACTATGCAGCAATACCTAGAAGATGTTCAGCGTGTTTACGCAAAACTGGGCCGCTGCGTCGTGGTGGTTTCCGAGGGCATTGCCGATGCCGAAGGCACGCCGATTGCCGCCAAGTTCACTAAGGAAACCGATTCGCATGGTAACGCGCAATTGAGCGGCTCCGGCGCCTTGGGCGACCTGCTGGCCAACGAAATCAAATCGCAAACCAAAATCACGCGTGTGCGCGCCGATACATACGGCTATTTGCAACGCTCATTCCCCGGCCTTGTTTCCGAAACCGATGCCGCCGAGGCCAAGGCGGTCGGCGAATTGGCCGTGCGCTGGTCAGTAGCGCGCGAAACTGATGGCTCGGTGGTCATTCGCCGCAAACCGGGCAAAAAATACGGCGTCTTTTATGAGCACATGCCCCTGAAAGCCGTGGCCAAGGATACGCGCCACATGCCTGATAAATTCATCAATAAAGACGGCAACGACGTTACCCAGGCGTTCCTGGATTACGCGCGTCCGCTGGTCGGATCACTGCCCAAAGTCGCGCGCTTCAAGGGTGTGCGTGTGCCGGTCATCGGTTAAATTGGAGGGCGCGGTTACACCCGCGCCGAAAGAGGAAGAGGCTGGGGTGTAACCCAGCCCTCCATGGGAATTTGCTTGCATGTTCTGCATGTAGCCGCCGCCGTGAGGCGGTGGTGATCCGGAGGTCTCGCCCCACCAAAGAAATATTTCCATGAATTCAGGTTGCAAAAACAGCGAACAAATGGCGGATTTCATCCTCGATTTCCGCGGGTGTCGCTACAGTTTCGGCAATTGCCGCGCGCAGCAGCTCACGATACCGCGCGCGTAGCCGATAGACCGCCATTTTGACAGCCGACTCAGTAAGCCCGAGCTGTGCGGCAATATCTGAGTAAGGGCGCTTCGATTCATCGCCGGCCAGACTGCCGCGCAGATTTTCAAACAACTCTTCCTTACCGGCGGCGCGATATTCCTCGCTCAATTTGCGCATAACGTGTTCCAGCAATGCAATGGCCCACTGGCGCTCAAAATAAATATCCGGCTCCAAGTGGCGTTCGGCCTCCAGGCACAGCCCCGATTCAGCCGCCGTCTGGTCAATGGATATCGCGGCCAGATGTCCGCCCCGTTTCCGGGCATGTTGCCGTTCGTATTCCTTGCGCATGAACCGCTTGAAAGCCATTAATAAAAACGAACGAAATCTGCCCCGCTCCCGCCGGACATCGGCCAGATATTTCTTTTCCAGCAACTGGGCAACAAAGGACTGGGTTAAATCTTCCGCATCGGAAGGCGCCCGGCCCTGTCGGCGCGCAAAAGCATACAAAGGCCGCCAGTAAGTGCGGCATAACTCGCTCAATGCCTGGTACGCTACAACGGACTTGTCGTCATTAGCGCGGACAATTACGCTCCAATGCGTGGTAAGGAACCGCGCATCGGCGGAGAATTCATTGCATAACTCATGTTGATTCAAAAACCCCTCGCTTTTTGCGCCATGCCTGCCGCCGAATCTTTCCGGCGCGCCTCGTTATTCTCCTTTTTTATCCGCTTGCGGCAACACCAGTTTTTCGACGGTGTACCCTTTCTTTTCCAGCAACTTAATTAGGCCATCTTTGCCCGCCAGATGCGCTATGCCCACCAAAACGAATTCCGTGGCAGGCGTCTTTATATAGGCTTCCAGGATCGGCAGCCAATCCCGGTTGCGTTTGACAATTAATTGCTGATAAACCTTGGGCATTTTGGTTTTGAGTTGGGCAATAAAAACATCGTCAATCTTTCCTTCTTCCCCAAGTTTCCAGGCCTTTACTATCTCGTCGAAACGCTCTTTCACAGAGCCAAGATCGCTCAAGGAATATTCAACGAACGCATCTTCATACCCTTGCCCCATGCTCAATAGAAAATCAATCTGCGCTTCAACCGTTTCCAGAAATTGCACGGGTTTGTTATCCCGCGCAGCCTGGTTATGGAAAAACATATCAACGCCGTCACGCCCTGCGCCGATTTTCATTAATTCAATGACCGTCAGGGTTGTCATTAACATGGAGGGCTTGAACTGTTGCAGCGCCGTTAACGGGATATTATTAGAGGCACAGTAGTCTCGCAGTTTGGCGAACGTTGCAGGCTGTAAATGCCCTTCAACTGTGGAACCATCGGTGTAAACGGCTTGCGATATTAATAGCTGCGTCATGGCGGGACTCTTGAGTTTGTTGATATCCGTTTCAAACACCAAGGTGTCGGCGGACTGATAGGCATGTTCAAATTCCGGCGGCAACGGATAATCTTCTGCGCGCAACAGATGGCAGGTGCCACCCAGATATATGACAGCGTCGCCTTTTTGCGCCTTCCATACCGATGATTCCGCCATGACCCCCGTGCCGGTCGCCACTGCCAGCATGATGCTCAACATGTTTTTTCGCATACTCATAACGTCATTCCCTTTCATCTCTTTGTTTGGTTTAAAAACGAAAATCTCATCTTTCATCGCGGCACCAGCCATGTTCCGGCCAACCGATCCTGCAGCGAACGATCAGGCAATACAAGCGAAATAATGGTCAAAATCACCTGCAAGATAACGAACAAGCCACAAGCCTGATAAAACTCAAAATATAGCGGAATCATGAAAGCAATAATAGATGTTAAACAAGTCAACAAAATTGCCGGCAAAACCGTAAT
>CAZMFH010000087.1:0-2466 GCA_964565485.1 uncultured Verrucomicrobiota bacterium
GATATTTTCAACATGCAGTCGGTCAGGGCGCTGCTAATAAACCTGACTGAGCATCGTAACAGTTTTGCCGTCCACCGTGCTGGTTTTACGAACACGACAACTGACCGATTCAATGCGCGCATAACCGGCATAAATTTTTTCAGCCAAAGTCGGCTCCGCGCCCACAACCGACAGACAACATGCGGCAAACATCAAGACAAACGCAATTCTGATCATCATTATGCCTCGTTCAAAAATAAAAAGGGATTCCAAACCGGCGGTTTGGAATCCCTTTTAAGTTTCAATCCTTCTATACCGGCTTAAAAGAATGACGAACCATAAGCCTTGGTATAATCAGCCGTGGTCATTCCATTCGCGCCATCAATGCCGTTCCAGATGGCAAACACGATATTGGCAACCGGAATCAACAGCACCCACTCACGCCAGTGGATTTCCTTGCCGTCGTTATAGGCCGCGCCGGCGCGAATGCCGAAACAGCATCCGGCAATAAAGCCCATCAATCCGCCGCGATTCTCATTAATCGCCAAGCCGGAAGTTCCGGCAACGCTCAATAAAACCAAACCGGCCATCAAACACGCAACAACTTTCTTCATGCTTCAATCCTCCTTGCTGTTTTTAAACAAACCTTTTAATAAAAAGTTCCGCCATATTTCCGAACATAATCCTCGGAAGTCATGCCATTGGCGCCATCAATGCCGTTCCAAACCGGAGGAACAATTGGAACAATCAGGGCAATCCACTCACGCCAGTGGATTTCCTTGCCGTCGTTATAGGCCGCGCCAGCGCGCATACCAAAGCAACACCCGGCAATAAAGCCCATCAATCCGCCGCGATTCTCATTAATCGCCGGCGCCGTCATGACACTACCGGCCAATAAACCGGCTGCAACCCCTGCAATAAGCCAACCCTTCATTCTGCCTCCTTTCATTAAAAGCCCTTCCCCAAACAACATACTGCTTTTTTAAGACTTTTATATGTTTCCAACCCCAAAGTCAAACATTTTTTCAACTTTTTTCGGTTTCCGGGATAGCGTTAAAAATCATTTTTGATCTAATTTCAAAACTCACGTTTTGAAATAATTCAGAACAAATGCAAACTGTTTATGACAAGCAATTTGCTGGATTTTCTTTCGATTTTGAATTGATGACCTCATCACGGATTTTTTTTTGCCTCTGCCGGCTCAACACGCGGAACAGAAACAGTCAAGCTTGCGCTTGAGGTCAAAATGGGTCCGGCAAGATGCAGCACTCCATCCATCGGATAATCCAAAGCAAACCACACCTGATACCTTCCCGGCGCAAGCCGCAAATTTTGCGCTATGACAACGGGCGCGATATTGTTGAGCGCCCCCTGATAGACGGGACGGCAGTTGAGCGGGTTGCCGTCAAATGGCCTCCAAACTATACCTGCATCCAGATAATACCAAAGATCGGTATTGCACGCCCGGGCCGCCAGCCACCAATCCACCGGCAGGCCGATATAATCAAACATGTTCAGCACCTGCACGGCAATCGTCAGGCGCTCAGCGCTGGAGAGCGAAACGCCATTGCCGGTCAGGCCATTCAAGGTAACCAGCGGACCGATATGGGTTTTTGATTCAAATTGCAGGCGGCAGGGGATGGATGAAGTGGAAAGAGCGGTTATTTTATATGTCCCCGAAACAGGGCAAACCCAGTCAAGCGTATTCACGCTCCGGTTTTTAGCATCCGGATTGGCCGCCGGCGCCAGACTCAAAGTTACAGCAACCGCAGCATCAAAAATGGCGGCGCTGTAGCAAACCCCCGTGATGGCGCTAAAAACAAAAGCCTTTTCGGTATTGGCAACAAGATTGATGTTTGTAGCGCCGCTGGGTGTGAGAGTCGGCGTCAAGGGATAGCCCAAAGCCACCGTGGCGTTGGTAACTGCCTGATAGATCGCATAAATGCAGGACATAAAGGTATCCGAGCCGGAAAAGTCGCGCAGCGGCAGACAAGCCACGGCGGAAATATCGGTAGCGGGATTGTAAACCATGAGCGAAAAATATCCCCAGCGCGCGCCGTTATGACCATACCCCACATCCGTGGTGTATAGACAGGCGCAACCGTAATCGGCATTATACGGCGCGGTATTGGTTTGCATCAAACGCACCATCTGGGGCGAGAGAACATTTGCGCCTTTCATCAGCGTGCGAACAAAGCGGTTGAGCGCGGCCATGGTGCCATAGCCGTTGCCCTCGCCAACCTGGGCGCTGGCATTGACGTTGGATATAACGATGGTTATGTCTCCGGGCCAATATTCTGTTCCAGGCACAAACGGCAGCGGCAGCGCCGTATCCGCAGCCGTGTTCGGAAAATGAATGGCAGGGAGCGGCACTGGCGCGGTGGCGCCTACGATTTGTTCGTCCATGTAGTCCGAACAAGTTTTGTTTGCGCTGCAAACCACCGAATAAACCCGGGCGACGATTTCGCTCAGCATCGCATAACCGGT
>CAZMFH010000087.1:2476-7798 GCA_964565485.1 uncultured Verrucomicrobiota bacterium
GCCTGAAATACGCAAGATGATGGATGGCCGCCTGCGCAACCATTTCCTCAACCGTGAATTGGTGCGCCGGATTCAGCGCGAATTGGTATGCAGTGTAACTTTCACCGCCGCATCCCGGAACGGGATCGTTATCCACGTCATAAACTCCGGCGCTGT
Source organism: uncultured Verrucomicrobiota bacterium (assembly GCA_964565485.1). Taxonomy (GTDB): domain Bacteria; phylum Verrucomicrobiota; class Kiritimatiellia; order JAAZAB01; family JAAZAB01; genus CAZMFH01. The sequence goes on from CAZMFH010000087.1 coordinate 2,633, forward strand.
GGCGCAGTAATTGTTCAATCGTGATCTCATTCTTATAGGGAATGTTCCAGTTGGCATTGGCGGGAACGTATGGAATGGCGCTGCCTGGGATTGTATTGGTGATCTTATCGTGAATATTCAAGAAACCCTGCTGATACAGATGCAGCACTGCAGTGGCGGTAAAAGTCTTGGTATTACTGGCAAACCGGAAATAAGTGTCCGGCGTGACGGACTGGGCGGGCGTGGCGGCGGATGATGCGAAATATATGGCATTGGAGGTTTCCAAAAGCAGGTTTAGCGATGGCACGGGCTTGCCCAGCTTGGTTTCCAGTTGCGCCCGCACCTGATTAACCGCATTGCTAACCAATGCCGCCGGAATCTGGGCTTGAATATTAATGCCGCAACCGAGAATGCCGGCCGCCAATAGAACTTGCATGCGGAAATGTGATGGAATTAAATTTGTCTTCATTTTGTACTCCTGCGGCTCCAGCTCCGGCTTTAATGGTGGAAATCGCTTTACAGAATATCAACGCTTTATCAACGCCGAAACAAAACAATTGTCAAGCTACGGTTTGAATTTGAATATATTTTTTCATCGTCTAATTCAAGCTTATTTGGTAATGATTTTATAAGAGGGCGCAATGGCAACAATTCTGCATATCACAAGCGGCGACAGCGCAGGCGACAGTTTGGCCAAAGCCGCGCTGCCGGGCGAAGTCTTCGTCTGGCATGATCTGCTTTACGACGGACCCCGGTCTCCAGGCTGGCCGGATGCCGACACGCTCAATGCGCGCGCCGCCTTTCTGGAAGCGAGCACTGCAGGCGGACTGCACAAGCAATACGTCCTTGAAACATTACGCCGCCAATACCGCAAACTGTCCGAGGCAGCGGATCGGCAGATCATCCTCTGGTTTGACGCATGCCTCTTTGACCAATCCATGCTCGCGCACATTCTCATGTGCCTGCGGCATAAGAACGCCGGCCATGTGGAGCTTCTCTGTGTTGACAAATTCCCCGCCATCGAACCATTCCACGGGCTCGGGCAACTGGAACCATCGCAACTGGCCTCGCTGCACACCGACCGCCGACAAGTCACAGACGCCCAGTTCCGTTTCGCAATCCAAGCGGACAGGGCATTTGCGACACAGGATTTCAGCGCATTGACGGAGCTGTCCCGCATGGCGAATGCCCCCCTGCCCTGGATCCCGGCCGCCGCCGCGCGGTTGCTGCAGGAACGCCCGGACATAATCACTCAATTGGGGCGACTCGAAACCCTCGCCCTGGCCGCAATCCGGGACGGATGCGACAGTCCGGAAAAGATCTTCGCGCACGTTTCCGCCAGTGAAACACCGCCGCAGTTCTGGGGCGACACAACACTTTGGGCAAAGATCAACAACCTCGCAAACCGCAAGCCGCCTTTGGTGGAAATCAAGGGGCCGACCAACCGGCTGCCTCAATGGAAAAGCGAGCTGCCATTGAGCAGTTTCCAAATCAGCGCGCAGCCGGAAAGCAGCGCATAGCCTCCGCGCGCAACACACCACAAGCTTACGCTACAGCAGCCGGACGCCAGCGCTCGTTATTGCCGCTGTTACGCGGGTTTATGCGCAAACTTGCGCTGCAGAGCAAGCAGAATCAAGCCTATCAGCGGAAGTAAAATGTCGGTATAGAAAATCACACCCGCATTGCCCGGCGCAAAGTTCCGCGCAACGATCATTTCGCGGATATGCGTACCTGCCGCGCCAAGCAAAAAACAAGCCGGTCCCACAACAGCGGCCACGCGCATATCAAAGCTGCCGCGAAACGCAAGCAAACCGACCACCGCAAAACCAAGACTCGCAAAACCCACCTCGGTTTGAAAAGGACTATCCGCCCAACCAATAAACTGCGCCGTCATTGCCCCAAAAAACACATGCAAAACAAAGTTATAAAAATAACCGCAAGCAATCGAAAAAAAGATAAAACACGAGAAGACCGCCTCAATTATGACGGACAAGCTCCAAGGATGCGGCTTACGCAGCAGCGCCAGGAAGGCCGCCAAAAATCCAAGACCTAAAAACGTCAGCGTGAAATTCTGCAGAAGCAAGCGAATTATAGTTTCCACGTTATTCCCTCCTAATCTTTCTGCTCAAACAAACACCTCGCTGCAAATCACATGCGGAATCGGACGCTCTGCCATTGCCAAACTGCGCTGCCCGGAAGCATCCTTTAAATTGTGCTGACCGTAAATGCGCGTCAGATGTTTGAGCAAACCTCCTCCTGTAATACTGTTCCGCCTAAGCTGATTCAATTCCCGTTTCACCGCGCCGGTAAGCGATCCGCGCAACACTTTTTCCAGAACATTCACTGTTTGCTTGGCGTCTTCATCCTGCGTCGCCTCAAACAAAATCCGCAATTCCCGCAAAACATAAATCTGGCCGTGCGTAAGATTTGCAGTATACGCGCGTTCGGCCTCGCGATGCCGGACTTCTTCGGCAAACTTGCGCTGAATTTGCATAATGGTCTTATTATAACCATCAGGCAACGGCACAGCTTTGGCGTCAGGCGCGCATTTAACCGCGCCAACCACCCTGGGAATGTCGCGGGAAATGATTGCGCCATTCTCGTCGAGCAAAAACAGTTGTTGAAAACGCCCGGCCTGGCAAAAGACGTAAAGTCCCCGTTGGAGCGATTGGCGCGCCGTTCTGATGCCGTCCCGAAGGCCGGCAATGCGATCATATTCTGCGGGATTATCCTTCCGCAACTGCCGTAAAATTTCCTCGGCCTCGTTAAGATCAAGGAATTCATCATCGGCGCCGCCCCATAGATCCAATTGAACCGGGTCTCCACCGCGCGTCTCATAAATCGCATACATGGCTTCCGGATTCAGCTTTTCGGTGCGGTCAAGAATCTCAGAATCCTCTCCAATTGTATCGTGAATTTCCTGTATTCGATTGTGAAGCTTTTCCCGCAAGCCGAGATTCTTGTCGAGTTTTGTTTCGGGCAGGAAATTGAATCCAAAAATGCGTTCGTGCTCGGAACCGATGCGGTCAATGCGTCCGAAACGCTGAATCAGGCGGACAGGGTTCCAGTGCAGGTCATAATTGATAATGTTGTCGCAATCCTGAAGGTTCAGACCTTCAGCCAGAACATCGGTTGCGATAACGATCATTAATTCCTGCTCGTTCGCGGCAAAACGATATTCCGGATTGGCCTTTGGCGCAAAGCGGCCGACAATTTTTTCTTTGCTCTTGTCGCCGCTGAAAATCACCTCAATATCCGGACGCTTGCCTTCCGGATTGATATTGGCAAACAGATACTTGGCCGTGTCGGCATATTGCGTGAAGATCAGGCATTTCGCACCTTCGAACGGCTTGTCGAACAGGCGCTTCTTGAGCGTCTGCAATTTAGCGTCCTTTTCCGGCGTAACAGGCGAGACCAGCTTCAGAATTTTCTCAAGCAGCCGAATGTCATGCGTAATGTGGGTTTGCAACAAATCAACGGCAAAATCATCCGCATTGTATTTGGCCGGCAGCTTGCGAAGCGCGTCAACAATATCCGTTTCCGTGAAACGGTCGCTTTCATACAAAATTGACTGCGCATCTTCGCCCGCCGGAACCAAACCGCAGTCGAGCGCCGCCAGAAATCTTTGGTTGACCTTGAGAAGCCGCCGGACAGTCTCCTGAAAAGCAAAAACGCTCGACTCAAATCGTTTAAACATGAGAATCCGCATCAACCCCCGAAGATTCGCGCCCGCACGTTGCAGGCTCGCGTAAGGCTCCTTCTTTTTCTGAGGCGCTTTGACATAATGCCACAATCCGAAACGGGCATAGGTCAGTTCGCCTTCGCGCAACACCTGCCCGCGCTCCTTCCCGGGCTTGCCCAAATAACCGCGCAACTCCTGATAGAGCCCCTGATAGGTTTCTTCAATGCTGTATTCAACGGTCTCCAACTTGCGTTTTGGAAAAAACTGGTGTTTGCCGCCCACCAGCACATAGGCCTTGCGCGCGCCCTGCAGGTAATCCTGAAATCGGTTCGGATCAACCGGTTCGTGCGTCTCAGCGTCGAAGCCATACCAGCGCAGAATGTGTTGTCGCGTCCGACGCACAAGGATGTTGGCCAGCAAGTCCGGAAGTTTGCGCTCATTCTTCTCTATCAATCTGAAATATTCCTTCAGATTCGGCGGATCAACGGGCAAATCGGTTCGGTCATCCTGATGAAACAATTTGATCTGATGATAAACATCCCACGCGCTTTTGTTGCGCGGCGTGGCCGTCAGGAAACAGCAACGCCGCCCGGTGGAAAGATAGGCTTGCACAACCTTGTAACGCTGCGTATCCGAATGTCGCAGATTATGGCTTTCGTCCACAAGCACAAAATCGCGGTCCTTGAAGCGAAAGTCATTCAGCAACAGGGCAACACCCTCTTCTTCGCCTTCCCGCAAGAAGCCCATCGAGAGAATGCGGGCATTGAGCTGATAAACCTCGTTATAGCGCTCCCACATCTCAACCAACGGAGCAGGACAGATCACCAGAGGGCGTGCGTGATCGGTGCGCTCGAAATGCTTGACGATGGCCGCGCCGATATAGCTCTTGCCCAAACCAACGACGTCGGCCACAAACGCCCCGCCATAGTCCCGGACCATTTGAACGGCCTGCCGGACGGCCACTTTCTGAAAACTTGCCAGCTTGCGGAAAATGTCGTCGTCCCAAAGCAATTCCTGCTCGTCTTCGTTTTCGAGCCGATCACGCACAAGCGCGTAGAGCGTCTTCATATAAATGTCATAAGGCCGGACCTGCGCCGCCGCCCAGGATTGCCTGAGCTCCGCCATTAAAATCTCGTCAAACTCGCGCGACTCTTCCCAGAGCCCATCAAACCAGCACACAAGTTCCTTGTGGTTCTGGTTGCCTTGCACAAGCACATTCAACTCGGTATTGTGGGTCAATCCGGCCAGCGTCAGATTCGACGAGCCGACAACGGCAATGCCTTTCTCGTGTCGCGCGATCTCCTTGCCGGTCAGATCAAAAACTTTGCCGTAGTCGCAAATGTATGCTTTGGCGTGCAGTCGGCCTTTTGTATAGACGCGGACCTTCAGCCGCTTTTCTTCAATCATGCGGATCAATCCGGCGATCAATTCCTGCGCTTCGGCATCATCGTGCCCGGCAACAGCGGCAGCACGCACGGGCTCAGGAAGCTGGCAGCCCCGGCTAC
>CAZMFH010000087.1:7808-9910 GCA_964565485.1 uncultured Verrucomicrobiota bacterium
GCGATCAATTCCTGCGCTTCATCCGTCTGGTCCATCCACTCGACCGCGTTGCGCAGATTCCCGGCCGTTTCTTCGGCCATCTTGCCGGCCTCGGTGCGCTTTGGATAAGCCTGCTTCTCGACTTCCTCCGCCGCCAGATCCAACCGCTTGTAACCCTCGGCCAGCAGTTCGACGGTTTCTTTGTTCGTTGTGTTGCCGATCAGGAGCCGCAACTCCTTCAGATTGAGAAGCCGCCGCGCAACGCTGGTCAGCCCGGAGAGGAACAGATAACCAACCGCGAACCGGGCGCGTTCACTCGTCCCAAGAATTTGGTTCAGGTGATCAATCAGTTTTTCGGAACGATTGTCTATGATGTCATGGGTTGGCATGGTCATACCTTCTTCAGGTTGTTCGCCAGAACAATCAATTGATCCCAAATTCGCGCCAGATTGAACCGCTCGAAATCGCGCGAGCGTAGCACAGGCTGCAACTGACCTTCAATCTGGCGATCCAACTCGGCGCGACGTTCGGCGGATAGCACGATGGGACCATTGCCGGGCACAGCGAGTTTCCTGCGTACCAGATCGAGAAAGTCGGGTGATTCAAGATCAATGCCGAGATTCGTCAAAGCAAAATCCAAATCGAAGAAATCCCGGATAGCTGGCTCCAAACGGCACAAAGCGGCGCGCGTTTTCTCTGCCCAGGCTTCCTGCTCATTCATAACTCTGATGGTGAACGGCGCAAGGATGTCCCGGCCCGAGAAAGGATCCCTGAGCAAGGTTTTGGCGGGCCTGCTTTCGGATGAACGCATGAGTGGTTCCCGCAAACCGACCTCGACCTTGATGGGCTCCAACGTGCTCGTGATGACAGACACATATCCCAATTTAGCGATATACTGAGTTGATTCATTACGTCCAGTCAGCGGCTCCTGAATACGCACACCTGCAATTCGATCCGGCAAAGCAGCGACAGCCTCCTTGAACGGAACGATCGTGCGGCTGCGAATAGCCCTGGAATTCGAGCCTGGGATGCAGAAGTCCAAGTCCTCGCTCAAGCGATAGAAGGACGAAAACACCTTGCTGATACACGTGCCGCCTTTGAACACCAGCGGACTTTCGCCCACGCAAAGAGCCCGTAGAACCAGGCTACAATAGTAATCTTTTTCCACCAGGCGGGCAACAAAACCAAATTGATCGGATGTTGTGCGAACCATCTCCAGAAATGAGCGGGAATCCGAATGAAGCCGGATCAAGGGATCACTCATTGACAATAATCCCCCATGTGGTGTCGCTACGGCCGCGCGTGGGCCGGGTGGGAATGAGCGGAATTAAGGACTTACCATTGGAGATGGCCCGCAGAATACTGCTCGCAGCCTTTCCGTCCGGTTGTGTCCGCGACAGGATGAAACCAATACGGCGTAACGTGCCCTGATTTCCGTAGCGCCGTGTTACGCGCGCCAGCTCATCTGCCAGGGCGGCATCCTTTTTGACAATTGATTCGATCCACCGATAGGCCCGGGGGATTCCGCTGAAACGCGACCAGTCATAGACCGCATCCATAAGCGTCCGCGCTTTGGAAGAGTAAACGGCCCGAACGCCATCGGGGGTGCGCAGGATGCAGGTGCCACCGAGACGGTTGTCCGGCGTCTTGATAAAGAGATAGTTAGCTCCGCCGATTTCCCGGCAACCGGAAAGGCGGTTGTTGTAGGCGATGATCCAGTTTGGCATCTGGTCGTCAAAACCATGAAAGTTGAATGCGGTTGCCCCGGTGATCTGATAGCGTCCCTTCAGTTCCCGCATCAGCAGGTCCAGCGTCCGATAGGCGCCCGGGCTCCAGGCGCCGCCGGACGGCAAACGTTCAGGCACGGCATACAGCCCGCGCCAGATACGGGAAATCCATTGGTTGCGCGCCAGCCGGCTCAACAATTCCCGTTCCTGTTTGGCCGTAATGCCCAAGGCGGGAGCAATCTCGCCCAGCCGCACCAGCGTTTTCCGCTTGAACTGCGTATAGGCAAAGAACTGCGCTTCCAACCGCCCCAATTTGATATCGCCCGGCTTCATGGTGTTTCTCGATAATTGCGTCTAAAGCAATTTACGCGAAATACAATACATTACTTTCTAAGG
>CAZMFH010000088.1:0-9909 GCA_964565485.1 uncultured Verrucomicrobiota bacterium
CGCAGTTCATCCAAAACGCTGTCGGGACAGGTTTCGCCGGTTTTCAGGTAACGTTCGCCACCCAGATCGTAAACAGTTGTTTCCAGTTTGAATTGATGGCGCTGCGCCGCTGCCTGAAGCACTTTTAAGCCTTCGTTGACAACTTCCGGACCGGTGCCATCTCCGGGAAGAACGGCGATTTTGTATTGTTTGCTCATTAATCCTCCAGCCTTATATGTTGTTGAAAGGTTGGCATTATGCCAGAAGTCTTGTTTGTTTCAAGCTTTTTGCAGGCATAAAAGCATAAAAATAACCTGACGTATTCTGATTGACATCTTTTCGTATCCTTTCTTTAATAGAAAACGTGAATGCGTGATGGGGGTTTGATTAAACATCATAAAGCTTGATTGTTTAGATAAATTCAAAACTCACGTTTTGAAAGAATTCAGAATTCAGACAGAATTCAGAAGACATTGGAAAATAGAATTTAGCCTGAATGGCGGAAATGTGGAATATGGATGTTTTCTTTTTTGAGGCCTTTGCCGAAGAACAGGCGGCTTTGCGCCGTTATTTGCCGGAGCATATCAAAGCCGGTTTTGCCTGGCAAACCATTCAGGAATACAATTGCCATGATTTGCCGGCGCCGGTTGTCAGTGTGCGCACACAGTCTATCTTGCCGCCGGAATGGGCCGGAGCTTTGCGCGGCATTTTGACGCGCAGTACGGGGTATGATCATATTCGGAAATATTGTCTGGCAAATCAAAATAATGCCTCTTGCGGGTATTTGCCGCTTTACTGCAAGCGCTCTGTCGCGGAACAGGCCATGCTGATGTGGATGGCGCTGTTGCGGAAACTGAAAAAGCAGACGGCGCAATTTTATGATTTCAACCGCGACGGCTTGACCGGGCAGGAAGCGGAAAACAAAACACTTCTGGTTGTTGGGGTCGGCAATATCGGAGGAGAAATTGTTAAAATCGGGCATGGCTTGGGAATGCGTGTGCTTGGCGTGGATCTTGCCCAAAAATATCCCGGCGAAACCTATGTCAACCTGAAGGACGGAATTGGGTGTGCCGATATTATTGCCTGTGCCATGAATCTGACGCCGGAAAACGAAGGCATGTTCAATTATGCGCTTTTAAAAAAAGCGCCGCGCGGCGTCATTTTTGTTAATGTTTCGCGCGGCGAACAATCGCCTTCTTCCGATCTGTTGCGCCTCTTGCGGGAAGGCCATTTAGGCGGGGTGGGGCTGGATGTATATGCCCACGAACAGGAACTGGCCGTATCGCTGCGGGCGCGACGATCCAGCACTGATCCGGAAACAGCGGCGACTTTGGCGCTCGTTGAGCGCGACGATGTGATTCTGACCCCCCATAACGCCTTTAATACCAGCGAGGCTGTGGAGCGCAAGTCGGAACAGAGCGTACGACAATTGTTGCATTTAATTGAGCATGGCGAGTTTCTTTGGCCAATGCCGTCATAGTTTTTTACAGCATCTGGCAGATGTCAGACGCCGGGAGGCGCCCGCATGTTGGAGTATGCCAAAAACCCATTACGTGAAGGACTGCGGGGACAGCGTCTTCCGGAGCCCTGCGCAATTGTGATTTTTGGAGCGTCCGGAGATCTGGTCCGGCGCAAATTGATCCCGGCTTTCTATGACTTGGCCGTTGATGGGCTTTTGCCCGGCAATCTTTCCATAATCGGCCTGGCGCGCCGCGCGCTTGATTGCGATGATTTTCGCGCGAATATGCGCAAAGGCACGCAGATGTTTGCGCGCAACCGTCCAATTGACGAAAAGCTTTGGCATAATTTCAGCGGGCGGCTGGACTATTTACAGGGCGATTTCGACGAGCCAAAAACCTACCAGTTGCTCCGCGCATATCTGGAAGATTTGGATCGCAAATTCGCTACAGGCGGCAACCGTTTGTTTTATCTGGCAACAGCGCCGGCTTATTTCCCCGTTATTTTACGGCAACTCGGCGCAGCGGGTCTAAATCGCGGATTTGCCGACGGTTGGGCGCGGGTGGTTATTGAAAAACCGTTCGGGCGTGATCTGACTACAGCAGTTGCGTTGAATCACGTTGCGCACATGGCTTTTGATGAAAATCAGCTTTACCGGATTGATCATTATCTCGGCAAGGAAACCGTGCAGAATATTTTTGTTTTCCGTTTTGCCAACGGTATTTTTGAGCCGCTTTGGAATCGCCGTTTTATTGATCATGTGCAGATTGCCGTGGCGGAAGAGGTGGGAGTGGAAGGGCGCGGAAGTTATTATGAGACCGCCGGCGCGTTGCGCGATATGATTCAAAATCACATGCTACAGTTGTTGAGTCTGGTGGCGATGGAACCGCCGGCAACGCTCGCGCCGGATGCCATCCGTAACGAGAAAGTCAAAGCGCTTGGCGCATTGCGGCGTATGCCGCTTGAGGTTGTTGCGCAAATGGCTGTCCGCGGACAGTATGGGGCAGGCATGCACAATGGACAAGCGGAGCCGGGCTATCGTGCGGAGCAAAACATTGCTGTTGATTCAAAAACAGAGACATATGTCGCGCTCAAGCTGTTGCTTGATAACCCGCGCTGGGCGGGGGTTCCGTTCTATTTGCGCTCCGGCAAATGTTTGCCAAAACGCGTTACCGAGATAGCCATTCAGTTTCGGGATGCGCCTTTGGCGCTTTTTGGGGAAACCGTGGCAGGGATGGATCCCAACTTGTTGATTTTGCGTATTCAGCCGGATGAGAGCATTTCGATCAAATTCAGCTCCAAAGCGCCCGGTCAGGCAATCAACATCCTTCCGGTAAAGATGGAATTCAATTACAACTCGGCGTTTGGCGCCGAAACGCCCACGGCTTACGAGCGCTTGTTGCTGGACGCAATGCTTGGCGATGCAACCTTATTCATCCGCGCCGATGAAGTTGAGGCGGCATGGAATGCCGTCATGCCGATGATTGCAAACTGGCAGACGACGGATCCCGAAGATTTCCCGAATTATGCCGCCGGTTCCTGGGGGCCGGCGGCGGCAGAGGCGCTTATGAAACGCGATGGACGTGCTTGGAGGCAATTATGACCGTGCGCTTCATTGCCGGACCGTTGCCGGTTGGCGCCTACACGGTGGAGAAGGAATTGAAGTCGCTCTGGCGCCAGGCGGCCGGAACGGGATCCGTGGCGGATGCCTCGCTGCGGGTGGTTACCGCCAATGTCGTTGCGGTTGGCAAATCCCGGGCGGAAACCGATGCGATGGCAGAGGTGTTGGCGCGCATGATCGTCCGCGCGCCCTGCCGTATTATTATTGTAACATCCGCGCCGGATGCTGATTCTGCTGAGCTTTCCGCCGAGGCAGCGCTCATTGGCCAGGATTCCGGAAAATGCCGCGCTTGTGTCTGTTGCGAATTTATCCGGCTCACGGCGTTTGGCAATATGACTGATCGGTTGCCCGGCCTGATTGCTTCTTTGGCGGTATCCGATTTGCCGCTTGTGCTCTGGTGGAACAAACCGCCTTTTGAGCGCGCTGATTTTCTGCGTTTTGCCGAAAAAGCCGGGCATATTGTTGTGGATTCGGACGATTATACTGCCTCTGAATTGGCACAGTTAGCTGTCCTGGCGGAATACCGAATTGAAAATGGGCTGACGCTCAGCGATTTAAACTGGATACGCCTTGCGCCTTATCGCCGGTTATTTGCGCAATTTTTTGATTCTGCCGCATGCCGAAAAAAACTGGCAACGATTGAAGAGATTCGGATTGAGGCGCGCGAAGCGGCCGGGCGTTTGCTGGCGGGTTGGTTACATACGCTGTTGGATAAAAATGGATTGAACCTGCCGAATGAGCGCATTCATCTGACAAGTTTCGGAAGCGGAGGGCCGGGGTTCCGTTTGTTGAGCATGAAGTGTGCGCAAAGCGGGAACGAATTTGTTATTGCCAAATCAGAAGCATGTACGCTTGACGCCCATGCCGTGGTGGAAGGCAAAATTCTGCGACATGCGATCAAGGATGATTGTCAGGCTTTGGATAATTTGCTGAACGCTACAATGGCTTGTCCCGGGCGCGATCCGGTTTTTGAAATTGCTTTGTCTGCCGGAACACGGTTGAGCTTGCAATAGTCCCGTCATCTTGCAATTAACCAAGGGTCTGTAGTTTCAATGCGCAGGTTCCGGGTCATGGTGATGGAACATGCGTCCACAACTCAAGGTATCGGTCGTTTCTCGATATAACCCAAAGCTTGCGGTACTCGCGGGCAGATGCTTGCTCGGTTGCCGGCATGCCGGTAATTTCAAGCAGGGCATCCGCATCCTGCAAAACATTCGAGGCAAGCAAATCATTTTGCAGGAAACTTTGCGCCATGACATGCCCGACCGCCTGCCGGATATGGCGCAAATCACGCGCGGCTTGTTCAAGCCTGATGGCAACAACCTGACTCTCGATCGCGGCTGTTGCCACGACAACAACCAGAATCAGAGCAATCAGCGTTTCCAGCAAAGTGAACCCGGCCTGTTGCGCGCGGCGGATTTCACAAATCTGAGCTGGATATATCCGCGGCATCTCCTGTTCCGCCCGGCTCGCCGTCGCTCCCGTATGAAATAATCTCGTATGGCTCATTGTTGCGTCCCGGCACAATATAAATATAATCGTTTTTCCAAGGATCCTGCGGAAGGTTGCGGCTGTCCAAGTAGCCTTCTTCTGGATATTTCTCCGGAACCGGTGGAATGCTTGGACGTCGGCAGAGCGCCGGCAAACCCTGCGCCTGAGCAGGGTAGCGGTTTTGTTCCATGCGATACAGTTGCAGCGCGCTTTTGAAAGTTTTAATTTGCAGCTTGGCGGCCGCAATTTTGGCTTCGCCAGGATGCCGCAAAACTCCAACTCCAACTATGCCGGCCAAAATCGTAATAATCAAAACCACAACCAGAATCTCAATCAGCGTAAAACCGTGATTTGCTTTATTCATCGGAGTTTTCCTGTTCGTTTTTGACGCCCTCGAAAGCGCAAATGCCGCGTTTTGATTCGGCAATAAAATCGTAAAATTGCCGAACAGCGCCGCTCATCGGATGCGCATTAAGCACAGCCAAAGCCTGGGTAATATTCAGGCCGTCCCTGAAAATTGTTCGGAAAGCCCGGCGCAATTCCATCCGATCTGAGGGGGCAATGTCGGCTCGGCGCAGTCCGATAATGTTCAATCCGGCAATCGCGTTGGCGCTGCCGCCATGCGTCATGCAAAATGGTGGTATATCTTTGCTGATGGAGCTGTTGCCGGAAATCATGGCCATTTTTCCGATCCGGCAAAACTGATGCACAACAACATTCCCGCTGATGAAGGCGCGGTCGCCGACTTCAACATAACCGGCCAAGAGCGCGCCATTGGCCATAATCACAGAATCCCCCAGTTGGACGTTATGGGCCACATGGGAATTGGCCATTAAAAAGCAGTTTTCGCCCACCACCGTTGCGCTCTCCGGTTTGGTGCCGCGATGCATGGTAACCCCTTCGCGAATGACGCAGTGGTTGCCAATCCTGAGGTAACTGACCGTTGTCCCGGCAAAGGCCAGATCCTGCGGTAAATCGCCAAGCACAGCGTGGGCATGCAGTGTGCATTGCGCGCCAATCGTTGTGTAAGGATGGATGACTACGTGCGGACCAATAATGGTGTTGTCGCCGATTTGCGTCATTGGCTCAATCACGGAAAATGGACCGATGGTTACATTGGCGCCGAGTTTGGCGTTTGCGCTTACAATAGCTGTTGGATGAATATGCATCTTTTCTCCCCAGTCAATCTCCCATAATATGCGTGGGACCGTTGGTTTGCCAATATTCCCACACTTTGCCGGCAATTCCCATCAATGTCATTTGCCGGTTTACTCGCAGCCATTCGACATTGGTTTGGTGCCGGAACCATGTCATTTGCCGTTTGGCCAGCCGGCGTGTCCGTAAAATCACTTGCCTTATGGCTTCTTCTGAACGAAGTTTGCCTTGAATTACCGCAAGCGCCTCAACGTAACCGATGGCCTGTCGGGCTGTCGGCGCAAGCTCAAAAGCATGGTTTTGGCAAAGTTGTTGTGTTTCCTCCAGCAACCCTTCGGCAAACATTTGGCGAACCCTGTTTTCAATTCGAATATAAAGCTCAGCAGTATCCCATAGCAAGCCCATAATACGCGGTGATTTTGACGATTGCGACCATGTTTTGGGCAGACAATCGGCTCCGGCGGCGGCCAAGGCCATGGCGCGGATCAGACGACGCGGGTTTTGTTTGTCTGTTATGGCCTCAAAGAGCGCGGGCGCTTTTTGTTGAAGCGCTTCCTGAAGCGCGCTGAGACCATGCTCGGCAAAAAGATTTTCGGCCGCCTGGCGCGCATCTGCCTGGGTTGGCGGCAGCGGATTTAAACCGTCCGTCAAACTTTTGATATAGAGTCCCGTTCCGCCTACAACAGCTACGGAACGATTTTCGATTTTGGCGGTGTGGAGTGCGGTCAAAGCTGCCGCGCGATATTGTCCTGCGCTGAAACGACAGTCCGGCGAAACGAGATCAAGCCCGCTATAACGCACAAGCGCTCTTTCGGCAGTGGTCGGCTTGGCGGTGCCAATATCCATGCCGGAATAGACAGCCATTGCATCAGCCGCCAGAATTTCAAAGTGAAATTGCTCGGCCAGCATTTGCGCCACAGCGGTTTTGCCGGAAGCCGTCGGCCCAACCAGAAACCATGCGCAGAGATCAAACTTGGGTTTGAGTGTTGGCATCGGTTGTTGTTACCGCAGGAGCGTTTGTCTCCTTTGTGGGGGCGCCATAAACGCCATGCCGCAAGGAAGAGGCGATATAAAGGATGACGCCAATGCATATCGCGGCATCGGCAATATTGAAGCAAGGCCAATGATAACCATATAAGTGGAAATCCAGAAAATCCACCACCCAACCCAACTTGATCCGGTCAATCAAATTGCCGGCAATGCCGCCCATCATGCAGGCAAGCGCTATAAAATGGACAGAACGGTCATCCGCCAGACGACGATAGCAACACGCAATGACAATTAACACCAGCAGAGAAAGCAGAGCCAGCCATTCATTCTGATGTTGAAAAATACCCCAGACTGCGCCGGTATTGCGCAGATAAGTCAGATTAAAAAAGGCGGGAATAACAGTGATGGATTCGCCCAGCATGAATCTGCGGAGCACTATATATTTGGACGCCTGATCCAGAACGGCAATCAGGAAACTAAGCGCCAAGACACGCATGTTTGCGTTCTCCCGTTTCCACGAATCGGTTCCGGCCTCGTTGCGGATCAGGATTCTTCATCCTGTTCCTGCTCATTCGCGTTTTTTTCGGCAGGGAACATGCCGGGCGCCTCAAATGTCCGGAATTTTTTGCGCCCAACTTCAGCTTTGGACTGGCACGCCACGCACATGCGCGAATAAGGCAATGCCAGAATGCGTTGTTTTTCAATGGCTCCGGAACAACTTTCACAAACCCCGTAAGTGCCGATTTTGATCCGGTTGATGGCTTCGTCAATTTCAAAGACGATATCTTGTTCCAAGCTGACGCGATTCAAGGCAAAGTCACGATCAAAATTATCCGTGCCTTGTTCTTCGGAGCGGAAACTGATTTCATTGTCGTTTTTCGTGCGATTGAGATTGTCCGTCGCCAGAAAATTGATTTGTCCGGTGATTCGTTCGCGTAGCCGGATAAGCTGGTCGCGGATTTTGTTCAAAAGATCTGCGTTGAGATTTTTATTGCTTTTAACGTCGGCTGTTTTTTTCTCCACAACCGGCGGCGCGCGAAATTTGCTGGTGGCGGCATTTAAAGCGCGCCCGGTTTTTTTTGGTTTTGTTTTTCGCGGGGGAGTTTTCTTTTTTGCCGGACTTTTGGCATGGGATTTTGCTTTAACTGCTGCTTTCTTTGCCTTTGCCATGATTCACCTCATTGATCAACCGCCAATATTCTTGCAACGCACTATCCCCGTTTCAATCAAAGAAGCGCGCAATATAATATGATCAATCCGCGATGTCAATCACACTATTGAATTTTGCGCATTTTTCTTGTTGACTTTTTTGTCAAGCATGATAGTGTTCTGATAGTGTTAATGGTTGAGAGCTGATTTTTTAAAGGAAAACCCAATGGAATTAAAGACGGCTTTGGAATATACGCAACTTTCATGTTTAACCATGTTGTCCGACGGCAATGCGGCTGTTTTCCGCGCGCGTTGCGGCGATATTGATGCGCTTGTGTATAATAACCGATTCTTTGAAGTGCGTTTCGACGGGCGACCGCTTATCGAATTGAAGATTCTGGAAGGCGCGTCCGCGCTCTGCGCCCTTAATGGAGAATATCCGATTGCTTTTGTGAAGGGCCAGGATCTCTATCTTGGCGATCCGGCCAGCGCAAGAGTCCGTCATATTGCTCTTTTACCGGCGATTCCGAATCGGTTGTCGGCCTCTGCCGACGGACGGAGAGTCGTCTTCATTGCCGAGACGCCATCCGAGGAAGACTTGTGGTTGCGGCAGCAAGGGATCATCATCGAAAACAGGGAAGTGCCCGCGCAGGTTTTTGCCGTTGATCTGGCCGATGGGAAGATTGTGGCGTTAACCTCCACCCCTACGGTTAAAAAAGATGCGGATTGTTCCCCTGACGGCACACGCATCGTCTATACGGAATTGTCACGGGAAGTCTACGGTCAGCCTTATTGCGCTGCGCTCAAAATGGTGGATTTGGCCGGACATGGCACGACGCTTTTGGATGGCACGGTGCGTTGCAGTTCTCCGCGCTGGTCGCCGGATGGCAAGCAGATCGCTTTTCTTGTGCGAGAGCCCTCGGTTTTCCGGGATGATTATTTGGCGCTCATCAGCGCCGCAGGCGGCGCGGTGCGTAATCTCTCGTCCATGCTGGATCGGCGTGTGAAGCAACACACGTGGGCGGACAATTGCGAAATGCGGTTCTTATTGATTGAAGGTTTGTTTGTTAACCTATGGAAAGCTGATGCCGTTGGCGGCGCATTAACGCGTCTTTCCAGTGGCGCGACGTGGATTGATTTTGATATGCGCCCGAATAACCGGCGAATGATCTATACGCGCCAGAATTTCAACGAGCCCACGGAGTTGTTTGCGGCGGACGCGGATACTCTGGACGAACGGCGTTTGACCGATTTCAATGCGGCGCTTCGCGCCGATTGCGCGTGCCGGATCGAAGTTATCGAATGGCGCAATTCGCTGGGGATGCCGATTGAGGGCGTCTGGGTCAGGGCGCCACACGCGCAGGGCGTTTTGCCTCCTCTGATTATGGAGAATCACGGCAGTACTCCCGGCGCCTACCATGCGAGTTTTGCACCGATGAAACGTTACATGGCGTCTTTGGGCGCTTCGACGTTAATGCTCAATTACCGCGGCAGTTCCGGTTATGGTCGAAACTTCATGGAAGCTGTGGCTGGATGTTGGTGTTCCGGGCCGGCGGAAGATTGCGTTTTGGGCGTCAAAAAACTCATTGCTGCAAAAGCGGTTGATCCGGCGCGGATCGGTGCGGCCGGCGCGAGCGGCGGCGCCACAATGAGTTCGGCGGCGATCGGTTTGTATCCTGATGTTTTTCGAGCCGCAGTTTTGAATTGCGGTCAGTATGATTTTGGGGCCATATATATAGGCGCAGCCTGGAAAAATACAATTGATTTTCTGCTGGGCGGCGCTCCGTGGGAAGTTCCGGAGATGTATCGCAAAGAATCGTCCATCAACTATGCGGGGCGGGTTAGAATACCGGTCTTGATGTTTTGTGGGGAACAAGACCTTTTCTCCATCAGTCAGTCTCATATTTATTATACCGCATTGCGCGGTCACACTACGGCGGAATTCGTTCACTATACAAACGAGGGGCACGGACTTCGCCAAATGAACCACATTTTGGATTGTGAACAACGCGCCAGAGAATGGTTCCGAAAATATCTTGAGTTTTAATCTGCCCGGCTATGACGGG
>CAZMFH010000089.1:0-9848 GCA_964565485.1 uncultured Verrucomicrobiota bacterium
CGATTCCTAATCTGTGGCTTTGTTTGAGCGGTCCGACGCAACAAGGACTTCAGCAGCTCTATGAGCGGCTTGGTCCCGAACGTCTGTTGTTTGGGAGCGATGGCGGACTGGGCACGGCCATGATTATCAGAACTTATCTGCTGCGCTTTGAGCGCCTCAATGCGCCGGCCGCGCACAAGCAAATGATGCTTGGCGACAATGCCGTCCGCTTTTTGCGCGAACATTGTCCTGCCGAATTGATCAATACTCCTCAGAGCATTGGGGTCAGCAAATAGCAGAAATTTTCCATCAACTTGCGCATGGCGCCGCGCGCGCGCCATGTGGCGAGATCGAGTTCCCGGCTCAGCGATTGTTCGCGCAAAATGGCCTTTTTTAAAACGGAATTGAATTGCGCGTCGGCCACGATCAAGTTGGTTTCATAATTGAGGCGCAGGCTGCGCACATCAATGTTAGCGCTGCCGATTACAGCCAGGCTATCGTCCACGAGCATGGCTTTAGCGTGGATGAAAGGCGGTGGGCGTTCAAAAATACGCACGCCTCCGGCAAGCATATCCTCGTATAGCGCCTGACCGGCCAGTCCGGTGTAGATGTGATTGTTTTTGGCCGGCACAATCAGGCGGATATCCACTCCGCGCAGCGCTGCCGCCCGAAAGGCCTGCAAAATATCCGGTTGCGGCACGAAATAGGGTGTGATTATCAGCGCTTGCCGGCGCGCCGCCGTCAGGCATTCAAAAAAAACGTCCGTCAAAATATTGATTTCATCCGGGGTCGGCCCGCTGCCCGCTGTGCGCACCAGCGCCGGGCCGGCTTCGGATAGTTTTGGGAAATGCGTTTTTTGCAGGAGCTGATCGGGATTGTCGTCAGTCATAAAATACCAGTCACGCAGGAATGAATATTGCAGTTCCTGAACAATTGGGCCGCGCAATTCAAAATGGTAGTCGCGGATGGGTGGGGCGCCGTTTTGGGTGATATTGTCGTCGGCCAGAT
Source organism: uncultured Verrucomicrobiota bacterium (assembly GCA_964565485.1). GTDB lineage: Bacteria > Verrucomicrobiota > Kiritimatiellia > JAAZAB01 > JAAZAB01 > CAZMFH01. The sequence continues at coordinate 988 of CAZMFH010000089.1, forward strand.
TGACGCCGCCGGTAAAGGCCAGATTGCCGTCCACAACCATGATTTTGCGATGATTGCGCAAATTGATCTGGAACTGGCTTTTAAAAATATTGGCCTGGGTCCAGCCGACAATTGACATGTTGGGCGCCTTGCGATAGCGGGAAAAAAGACGGCTGAAAACCGCGCCGGTTGAGCCGAAGCGGTCGAAAAGGAAGCGCACGGTAACGCCCTGACGCGCTTTTTCGGCCAGTGCGTCAAGAAATTGTTTTCCGGTTTTGTCGTTCCAGACGATAAAGGTTTGCATGTGAATGTGATGTTTTGCATTTTGAATGGCCGCGAGCATGCGCGGGTAGGCTTGGTCGCCATCCACGAGCAGTTCGATGGCGTTGCCGCCCAGCAGCGGATCATCGGGCAGGATGCGGTCAAAGGTGCGGTTGAGCGCGGCGGCAAACTGGTCGGCTGGCCGGGCGGCGCGCGAACGGTGCAGTGCGCGCCAATAGACCAGCGGCAATGATTCATTGGCGCGCGCCTGGCATTCGTTGCGAAACGTGCGATCGGCATGTTGCTTGCGCCAGGCTTTGCGCGGCATGCGGTTGATGCCGAACAAGAGGTAAAGCGCCGGCCCGATAAGCGGAAAAGCCCAGGCAATGAAAATCCAGAGCAGGGCCGAGGTCGGTTCGCGGCGTGTTTTGAGGCAACTGTAGCAAACCAGCAGGAAAAGAGTCAAATGCAGCGTGATTTCCACACTGAGCCAGAACCATGAAAGCAAGCTTGAGGCAAGCTGGAAAAGGGTGGTTGTCATTTGACCTCATTGCGCAGGATTTGGAGCATGTTTTGAAAATCATCCGGCAAGGGCGCTTTTAATTCCAGGTTTTGGCCGGTTAGCGGGTGCGCAAGGCGGATGGCGGCGGCATGCAACATGGGGCGTTTTGCCGGAAGCGGCAGGTGTTTTTCGGTATGTTTGCCGTAGACCGGATCGCCGATAATGCCATGACCACAGTGCGCCAGATGCACGCGGATTTGATGTGTGCGCCCGGTTTCCGGGCAGGCGCGCAGCAGGGCGGTTGTGCGGAAGGTTTCCAGTGTCTCATAATATGTAACCGCCGGACGTCCGCCTTGCGCGGTTACGGCCATTTTTTTGCGTTCGGTTTTGTGGCGCGCAATGGCGGCCGTGATTTTTCCGGCTTTGGGCGTTGGGTTGCCGCGGACCAGCGCCAGATATTCTTTTTTAATGGCGCGTGTTTTGAACATGTCCGACAGCCGCGCGTGCGCGCGGTCGCTTTTGGCCACGAGCAGGATGCCGCTGGTGCCCTTGTCCAGGCGATGGACAATGCCGGGCCGCTGAACGCCGCCGATGCCGGCGAGTTCCCGGCAATGATGCAGGAGCGCGTGCACGATTGTTCCGGACGCATGTCCGGCGGAAGGGTGCACCACCAGGCCGGCCGGTTTGTTGAGGGCGAGCATGTCGGCGTCTTCAAAAATAACATCAAGCGGAATGGCTTCCGGCATCAGTTCGGTGGCGGCGCAAGGCGGAATAATGATGGTGAAAGTGTCGCCCGCGCGGGTGGGGCGGTGTTCACGAAATGCCTGGCCGTTGATGGTTATGTGTTTGGCGCGGATTAGCGCCTGTATTCTGGAACGCGAGAGGCCGGGCGTGTGGGCCGTCAGCCAGGCGTCCGCCCGTTTGCCGGCTTCTTCCGCCGGCACGATCAGCGTTCGGACTTCGGTCTGTTCCGCTGGCGCCGGGCAGAGGGTATGGAGGTGAATATTCATGCCTTGCCTGTCAGGCCTTGTCAGCTGCGCGCGTTTTGGCGCTCAGAAACCAGAGCAACAGTCCGGCGGCCACGAACAACAGGCTGGCAGCTTGGGCCACGGTTAACCCCAGTAATTGTTGGCGTTCGTCGCCGCGCAGGAATTCAATCATAAATCGGCCGACCGGATAAAGGAACAGATAGAGCGCCGCGATGCGTCCGGGTTTCATGTTGCGCCGGTAACAGAATAGAAGCGTCAGGTAAAGCGCTGCGCAGTAAAGCGTTTCATAAAGCTGTGTGGGATGGCGTTGCGCTCCGGCTATATTGACGCTCCAGGGCAGATGGCACGGCACGCCATAACAACATCCGTTGAGCAAACAGCCGATGCGCCCAAAGGCCTGTCCCAAAGGCAGCGCGGTGGCGACAAAATCAAGGAACGGCATGATTTTTTGTTTTTTGACGCGCGCAAAAATTATGATGGCGGCAATGGCGCCCAAAAATCCGCCGTAGAAAATAAGGCCGCCATGATCAACACGGAAAATTTCGAGCGGCGCCGCTTGAAATTCAGGCAGGTTGGCCAAAATATAGGCCATCCGCGCGCCGATTACGCCGGAAATCATTACCCAGAAGGCAAGATCCGATACCATGGCGAATGTGCGTCCGTCGCGGCGTCCGAGCAGGGTCAGATGCAGAATGGAAATCAGGAAGGCGGAGGCCATCATTACGCCATACCAGTAAATGGGGCGCTCAAAAATGTGGAAACAAATTGGATGCATTTTGTGTCTCTCTATGTCCAGGGGTTTTTGCGGCGCGCCAAACGGATTGCCAGATGCAGGGCGGCAATCATGCTGCTTGGATTGGCGGTTCCGCGTCCGGCAATATCAAAGGCTGTGCCGTGATCAGGCGAAACGCGCACGATCGGCAGACCGAGCGTCAGGTTAATGCCTGTTTCAAACCCGATCATTTTGAGCGGCGCCAGCCCCTGATCATGGAACATTGCCACGATCGCTCCAAACCGGCCTTTGATGGCTTGATAAAAGATCACATCTGCCGGGACGGGGCCTTCCACATCCAGACCCTTGCGTTGCAAGGCGCGGATGGCCGGGGTAATGATCGTGATTTCCTCGCGACCGAGCAGGCCGCCGTCTCCGGCATGCGGGTTGAGCGCGCAAATGCCGATTTTTTGGTTTTTTAGTCCGAGCCATGCCGTTCCCTGGGCCGTCAATTGCGCTGCCTCCATTATTGTTTGGCGCGAAATTGATGTCGGCGCCAGCGCTAATGGAATATGCCGCGTGGCAAGCACCACGCGCAGCGCGCCGCCCATCAACATCATGGCAAAATGCCGTGTTCCAGTGAGGTGCGCCAGATATTCCGTGTGCCCCGGGTAAGGTAGGCCTGCAAGCGCCAGGCTTTTTTTGCAAATTGGGCCGGTTACCATGGCGTGAAACATGCCTTCCATGCAGCCGCGTACGGCGGATGCAATCCAGTCGGCGGCAGCAAGGCCTTGTGGTCGGCCGGTTGCGCCCGGGTTCCATTGTAACGCTGTTGGATGTCGGTTGGGCGGATCCCAATTCTGGATGCCGGCGCGGCGGGCGGAATTCCAGATCACCGGCATCGGCAGTCGCAGCCTTTTGGCCTGTTCGCGCAGGATCAAACGGCTGCCGACCAATACGAAGCGGACGTTTTTGGGCCAGCGTTCCTTATGGCAGGCTTTGAGGGCGATTTCCGGACCGATGCCTCCCGCATCGCCGAGTGTTATGGCAATGGTTTGCATGGCAAATGGTTCCCGGCAATTGCGCCACGCTCAGTATTTTTGAATGAGCGCGTCTTTTTTCAGGCGCGCGATCCAGTCTTCATAAAGCCGCCGCGCTTCCTGCTTTTCAAGTTCGGCGCGCAGGGTATCGCGAACCTGTTCGAATGCGATTGCCGCAGCTTCCTTGCGTTCGGTGATTTTGAGAATATAGAGATCGTCGCCGGCTTGAATGACCGGGCTGATAGCGTCAATTTCCAGGTTGCGGATGGCTTGCCCAAGTTCCGCGCGGCGGCTGGCGGGATCAATCCAGCCGCAGTCGCCGCCGTGTTTGGCATAAATGCCTTCAGATACCTGAACGGCAAGCTCGGCAAATGATTCGCCGGCCAGCAAACGTTTGCGGAGATCTTCCGCCTGTTTGTGTTTGGCGGTTTTTTCCTCTTCGGTTTGACCGTCATGCAGAACGATCATCCAGAGCCGCACCTGTTCCGGCGTCCGGAATGTGTCGGTGTTTTTTTCGTAAGCGTCGCGTACGGCTTGAGGCGAAACCGTTACCCGGCTCTCCACCTCGCGGTCGCGCAAGAAATTGACGATCATTGAGTTTTTGAGGTTTTCGCGCCACTCGTCAACAGTCATGCCTTCGCTGTCGAGCGCTTTTTTGAAGGCGGCGCGGCTGTTGGCGAATTTGTTGCGAATCAATTCGTCCATGCGGCTGTTCACTATTTTATCCGAGAGGGTCATGCCTTGCTGCTGACGGAAATAATTCAGGATCAATTCGCGTTCAACCAACGAGTCAAGAGCGCGGTCATAGGTTTCCTGAAGCTTTTGATCCAGATCGGCGCCCTGATAGGTCTGACGCAGTTGGCGCTCCATCGGTTGCATGACGGCAAGGACATCAGTTACCATGATGACCTGGTCGTTGACGCGCGCGGCAAAACCTTCCGCCGGGATGGTATGCGCGGCAAGTTGGCCGGCAATTCCTGCGCAAACTACCGCCGACAAAAGATGAACGTATCTCGAAATCAACATTTTTTGACCCACAAAAGACCGGTTTTATAAATTTCCTCTATCTTATAGCTTATTTTCGACACTGCAAGCTCTTTCAATTGGCTTGTCCTTGGCGCGACATTTCCTGTTGCCATTCGCGCCGCTCCCAGGGGAAAACCACCCAGACACTGTCCGGTACGGTGCGGCAATAGAAATCGGGCGGATTGAGGCGCCCTTTGTAATAAAGCGTGGCGGAATAAAGCGCGTGCGGCCGGAATTTCCGAAGGTGTTGCGCAACGCGGCGCAATGTTGTTCCGGAATCGTGAATATCATCCACAAGCAGAATCCGGCGGCCCCGAATGGCCGGGCATGTTTTCTCCATGCGCGCTTGCTTTAGTTTGCGTGTGCCATTGTAGGCATTGACGCGCAGCGTCAGGATTTCAATTGAGCCGAAACAATCGGAGAGTAAACGCGCCGGAACCATGCCGCCTTTCAGAATGGCCATGATGCTGTCGGGCGCATATTGCGCGGCGCGGATTTTTTTTTCCAGAATATTGATGCAACGGTCAATTTGCGGCCAGGAGACCAGAACGTGCTTCATAAGGATGTTGTGCGGAAAAGATCCGCAATTGTTTCCGCGCGCCTGATCGGTTTAAACTTTCCGGCAAGTGTCAGGAGATATTCGGCGCTGCGCGGTCGGTTGTTGTAGTTGTGCCCCATGGCGTAAGCGTGCGCGCCGGCGTTATGAATGGCGATCAAGTCGCCCACAACAACCGGCGGGAGCAGGCGGTCTTTGGCGAATTGATCGTTGTTTTCGCAAAGACGCCCGACGATATTCACCGGCTGGCGGGATTTGGATGTTTTGCCGACAACCGTAACATGATGATATGCACCGTAAATTGCCGGACGCGGCAGATCATTCATGCCGGCATCAATGCCCGCAAAAGTTTTGGCGCTGTGTTTGATGACGTGGATCCTTCCAATCAGCCAGGCTGTGTCGGCCATGATCCAGCGTCCCGGTTCAGCCATCAGGCGCGGTTCGCGCAAGCCGTAGCATTTGCACTGCCGGTCAAAAACTTTTCTGATCTCGCCTGCAACCTTTGCGAGATCCAGTTTTTTTTGTTCCGGCCGGTAGGGCACACCGAAGCCGCCGCCTATATTAAGGCATTCAAAATCAATGCCCAGTTCGGCTTTGATGTGGCCGGCGATTTCCAGCAGACGGTGCGCCACCTGCGCAAAATAACGTTCGTCAAGCACATTGCTGCCGGTCATGGCATGCATGCCAAATCGTTTTACGCCCAGCCGGAGCGCCTGGCGATAGGCGTCCACGATGGCTTGCGCGGGCACGCCGTATTTGGCGTCCGGCCCGGCCAGGATCAGGCTCTTCATGGCGCCCCGGCTGATGCCGGGATTGACGCGAAAGGAGAGAAACTGCGGCGGTCCGAGTTTGCGTATCATTGGCAACATGCTGGCGTCATCGAGATTGAGCAGCAATTTGCCGTTGCGCATGACAAATCGGAATTCCTCTGCGGTTGTGTAGTTGCCCGTATACATTCCGTGCGCGCCGAGTTTTTTGGCGATCCAGGCTTCCGCCTCGCTTGAGGCATCGGCGCCGAAGCCTTCCTCGAAAATGATGCGCAGGAGCGCCGGATTCGTATTGGCTTTGACCGCGAAGAGCGGCGCGAAAGAAGGAAAATACCGGCGGAAAGTGTCGCGGAAGCGCCGGCAATTGTTGCGGATGCGGCGTTCTTCATAGAGAAAAAATGGCGTCGGAAACCGGCGCGCGGCTGTTTTGATGGCGGATGCCGGCAAATAAACAACGTCAGGTGTAATGCGCATTATCGTTTCTGGATGTCTGCGTTTTTGTCAAAACAGGATCGGTTTGGATGTTTTATGCCGGCGGATTGGGGTCCGGCGCCGGTTCGGATTCCGCGCTGAAAAATTCGGCGCAGGTATCGTCGAGGATGTCGAGCGCCTCGTCAATTTCCGCTGGTTTGACATTGAGTGGCGGCAGAAAACGCAAAACCTTTTCGCCGGTGGTCAGAGTAATCAGTCCGATTTCAAGCAGTTTTTCTTCAAGCGGTTTGGCCGGCACGTCGAGCACGAGTCCAAGCATCAGCCCAAGTCCGCGCACTTGCTTGAGGTGTTCATATTTTTCCGTTAGCGCTTCCAGCCCTTTGCGCAGGCGCGCGCCCATGTCGGAGGCATGTTGCAGCAGCTTTTCTTCTTCAATCACCTCGATTGTCTTCAAAGCTGCGGCGCAGGCCAGCGGCGAACCGCCGAAAGTGCTGGCATGTTTGCCGGGTTGCAGGATGTCCGCCAGTTTGGTGTTGGCGACAATGGCCCCGATCGGGAAGCCGCTGCCCAACGCTTTGGCCAGCGAAAAGGCGTCCGGCTCGATCCCGGCATGCTGGAAGGCGAACCATTTGCCGCTGCGCCCCATGCCGCATTGGACTTCATCGCATAAGAGCAGAAGATTGCGCTCGTCACAGAGCGCGCGCAGGCCTTGCAGAAAAGCCGGGTCGGCGGGGATCACGCCGCCTTCGCCCTGGACAGCTTCAACCAGAATGGCGACGGTGCAGTTGGAAACGGCGCTTTTAACCGATTCGAGGTTGTTGAATTCGGCATGCGTAAAACCATTTGGCAGTGGCTCAAAACCTTTTTGAATCTTGCTTTGACCGGTTGCCGTCAGGGTCGCCAGCGTCCGGCCGTGAAATGAATTGCGCATGGCGATGATTTCAAAGCGATTTTGCTCATGCCCCCACAGGCGCGCCAGTTTGATCAAGGCTTCATTGGCCTCCGCTCCGGAGTTGCAGAAGAAACACTTGCTGCCCGATGTCAGCGCCGACAAGGCCTGGGCCAGCTTGCCCTGCTGTTCGTTGTAATACAGGTTGGATACATGCATTAGTTCGCCGGCCTGCTGCTGAATGGCCTCGATGACTTTGGGGTGGCTGTGGCCGACATTGAGGACGGAAATGCCCGCCAGAAAATCGAGATAAACCTTGCCGTCCGCATCCCAGAGTTTTGCGCCTTTGCCCCGGACAAAAACAATCGGCCTCCGCGCGTAAGAAGGGATGACTGCCTGGTTGAATTGTTCGATAATATTGCTTGTGTTATTCATCTTGAATGATCTCCGTACCTATGCCTTTGTCTGTGAACAGTTCCAACAACAATGAATGCCGGGCGCGCCCGTCAATGATATGCACCTTGCGGACACCTGCCGCGAGGGCATCCAGCGCGCCCTGAATTTTGGGCAGCATGCCGCCGGCAATGACGCCCTGGCGGATCAATGTTTCCACATCGCTGCGTTTCAGGGTTGAAATAATGGATTCCGGGTCGTGCGCGTCGCGCAATAACCCCGGCACGTCCGACAAAAACACCAGTTTGCGGGCCTTGATTGATCGGGCGATTGCTGCGGCGGAGTCATCCGCATTAATATTGTAAACATGGCCGGCGATATCGCGCCCCAGCGGGGTGATGACCGGGATCATGCCGGCGGCCAGGCATGCTTCAACCGGCTGCGGTTCCACGCCGATAATGCGGCCCACAAAACCGATGTCAGCCGCGCGTCCGGTGGCATTGTCAATGACGGTCATTTTTTCCGCGTGCAAGATGCTTGGTCCATGAATGCCTGTGGCGCGCGCGCCGCGTTCAATCAGGGTTTCGACAATCTCAACATTTACTTCATGGTTCAAAACCTCTTCGACAAGGTCAATTGCCGCGGCATCCGTTACGCGCAAGCCGTTGACAAAAGCCGGTTTCATTCCGGCTGCCGCCATGCGGCGGGAAATCGCCTTGCCTCCGCCATGCACGATGACGGGACGCAGGCCGACGCATTCCAGAAAGGCGGCATCGGTCAGAATGTGGTCATGGCAGCTTTTGTCTTCCATGGCGCTGCCGCCGAATTTGATCACGACAGTGTCATTGCGGAAAGCCCGGATATAAGGCATGGCTTCGATGAGCACTTCGGCTTTTTCGACAAGTTGTTTCATTTTTAGGTCATGTAAGCGGCGTTGATGCGCACATATTCTTCACTGCAATCGCAAGCCATCATTGTATAAACAGTTTTGCCCTGATGTAAATCAATTTCCAGATTGAATTCCGGTTGCGCAATGATTTGGTGCAGTTCCGCTTCCGGTAATCCGGCGGATTGTCCGCCGCGCACGGCGAGTTTGCCGTTATAGGCAATGTCAATTGCATCCGGTTGCACCGGCGCGCCGGAATAGCCGACGGCGCAGATCACGCGTCCCCAGTTCGGATCGGAGCCGAACCATGATGTTTTAACCAGTAATGATTTTCCGACCGCTTCCGCGGCCAGTTTGGCCGCGCGCCGCGAAAATGCGCCCTTGACGGTAACATGCACAAGTTTGGTGGCGCCTTCGGCGTCTTGGACA
>CAZMFH010000090.1:0-5150 GCA_964565485.1 uncultured Verrucomicrobiota bacterium
AAATTGCATTTGACCGACGTGCAAAGATCCAAAGTTCATACGCCCTATGGCGCGCCTTCCGATTTGTTGATTACCGGCAAGCTGCACGGCCTTGATGTGGTTGTGCTGCCGCGGCATGGCGCGCAACATCAGATTATGCCGTCCCTGGTGAATTATCGCGCCAATATCTGGGCCATGAAAGAGGCGGGCGTAACGCATATCCTGGCCACAACGGCCTGCGGCAGTTTGCGCGAGGAAATCGCGCCCGGACATTTGGTGATCCTCGACCAGTTTATTGACCGCACGACCAAACGCGCCCAGACTTTTTATGAAGGCATGCGTATTTCGCATCTGCCCATGAATGAGCCTTTTTGTCCGCAACTGCGCCGTATCTTGATTGAAGCGGCGAATGAGCTCAAGCTTGCCTGTCATGCTCAGGGAACAATGGTAACCATCGAGGGTCCGCGCTTTTCAACCAGGGCGGAAAGCCGCATGTTCCGCGCCTGGGGCGGAGATGTTATCAATATGAGCACGGTGCCGGAAGTGGTCTTGGCCCGCGAACTGGGAATCTGTTATGCGTCCATTGCCATGAGCACTGATTATGACAGCTGGCATGAGTCCCGTGAGGCGGTTACCATTCAGATGGTTATGCAGACGATGGCGTTGAATGCCGAACATGTCAACCGGATGTTGCCGTTGGCCGCCGCCCGGATTGATGATACGCCCTGTGGTTGCGCAGACGCTGCGCGGCAGGCGTTGATGTGAACCTTTTGAATTTGTGATAGGCCGGCTTCATCGCCGATGTTGCTGTTCGATGAATGATGACAGGCAATCTGAAAATTTGGTTGCGGCTATAATATGCCGCCTTACTAAGGGGTCTTATGCCTATTTATGAATATCAGTGCAGGAAATGCGCCAAAAAATTTGAGCATTTGGCGCGCCATGCCGCAGATTATCCGGCGGCCTGCCCGGACTGCGGCGCCAAAAAACCGGCGCGCTTGTTGTCGGGCTTCAGTGTCGGCGCTCCGGCAGCCGCTCCGGCTATGCCGTCATCCTGCGCTTCCTGTTCCGGCGGCAGTTGTCCTTATGGCCGCAAATGATGCGTCGCGGTATGCTGCACACATTGCACATTTTGAATTTGGCGCTGGTGGATGAGCTTGAAGCGGAGTTTGAGCCCGGTTTGAACATTATTACCGGCGAAACCGGTGCCGGCAAATCGCTTATTATCGGCGCTTTGAATTTATTGCTGGGCGAACGCGCCGACAAGGCTTTATTGCGTTCCGGCGCCGAGCATGGTTTTGTGGAAGCTGCCTTCCGGCTGGCCTTGCCGGATGAGCTCCAAACGCTTTTGCAGGAGAGCGGCATCGAGCCGGATGAAGACGGGCGGCTGATCGTCAAGCGTGTTTTATCCGCCTCCGGCGCCGGCCGGCAGTTTGTCAATAATACCGCCGTAACTTTGCAAACCCTGAAACGGATTGGCGAGTTTCTCGTGGATATGCATGGCCCGCATGAGCATCAGGGTATTTTGAGCCCTGATTTTCAGTTGCGGATCCTGGATGCCTATGGAAGGCTTGGCGGGGACCGCGCCGCTTATGAGGAGGTTTTCCGGCAACGCGCCGCTTTGCTGGCGCAACGGCGCGAATTGCTGGCGGATGAAAACGAGCCTGGTCGTCAGGTGGATTTGTTGACGTTTCAGGTGCGGGAATTGGAAGATGCCTCTTTAAGCGCAGAGGAAGAAACTGAGATTCTGCGCGAGCAAAAAGAACTGGGCAGCGCGCAGTCCGTTTTGCAGGCGGCGGAAACGGTGCGCCAGGCTTTGACCGAAGCCGAGGAAAGCGCTTTTCAGCGTCTGGCCGAGGTTCAAAAGATTCTCTCTCAATTGGCGGGCTTGTCGGAAACTGCCGTAGCCTGGAAAAATGAGGCGCAGGCTTTGGCGGCGCAAATCCAGGATCTGTCGTTGAGCGTCAATGCCTTTGTCCAAAAAATAGAGGGGGATCCGGGCCGCTTGCAATGGCTGGAGGAGCGATTGGCGGTTTATCAGAAATTGAAACGCAAGTATGGCGGCACGGTGGCCGACTTGGCCGGCATGCTGACCAAAGCGCGCGAACGTTTGCGCAACTTGCTTGCGCGCGATGAGCGTTTGCGGGAAATGGACGCGGCATTGCAGGGGATGGAACGAAATTTGGCGGAGCGCGGCGCGCATGTGAGCCGTCAGCGGCAGGCGGCAGCGGCGCTTTTCGTCAAGGCGGTTTCTGCCGAACTCAAGGGGCTTGGGTTCGAGCGCTCGGCGTTTGATGTTGAATTCAAGCTCGTTGATCCGCGCCTTTCCGGGATTGATGCGCTCGAATTCAGTTTCGCGCCCAATCCGGGCGAGCCGGCGCGTCCTTTGCGCGCTATCGCGTCCAGCGGCGAGATTTCGCGCGTGATGCTGGCCTTAAAAACTGTTTTGGCGGAGCATGACTGTGTGCCGGTTTTGGTGTTTGACGAAATAGATGTTAATTTGGGCGGACGTATCGCCCATCGGGTCGGCGCCAAGATGGCGCAGGTGGCCCGGCGTCGGCAGGTGCTTTGCATCACGCATCTGCCCCAGGTGGCGGCGCATGGCGGATGCCAGTTTCTGGTCAACAAAACTGTCGCTGCCGGCCGCGCCGTTTCGACAATGATAAAACTTGACAATGCCGGCAGAATTGATGAAATATCGCGGATGTTGGGTGGAAGCGATGCGGAGGGTGTAACCGGCGCGCATGCCCGCGCCTTGCTGGCCGGCGCGTCCGGAGCGGAAATTGTTAAAAAGACAGGTAAACCAAGGATCAAGAAAGGAAAATCAGGATCATGACGGAAACCAAATCCAAGCTGGCTTTATTCGGCGGACCGAAGGCGGTTAAATCTCCGGAACGCGATATGTTTACCTGGCCAATTCTGACCAAGGAAGACGAGCGCGCCGTTTTGGGTGTGCTGCGTAATCGCGCCATGTCCGATTCCGATGTGACCAAGGAGTTTGAAAAGGAATTTGCCGCCTGGCAGGGCGTTCAGTTTGCGCTCGGTTGCTCTTCGGGGACGGCCGCTCTGCAGTCGGCCATGTTTGGATGCAAGCTGGGGGTCGGCGATGAACTGATTTGCCCAAGCATGACTTACTGGGCATCCTGTCTCCAGATTTTTTCGCTGGGTGCTACGGTGGTGTTTACGGAAATCGAGCCGCATTCGCTCTGTATTGATCCCAAGGATATTGAGCATCGTATTACCCCGCGCACTAAAGCCATTGTGGTTGTGCATTATGTCGGCCATCCGGCGGATATGGATCCGATCATGGCGATTGCCCGCAAGTACAACCTCAAGGTTATCGAGGATGTTTCTCATGCGCATGGCGGCTTATACAAGGGCCGCCGCGTGGGAACAATCGGCGATGTCGCCGGTTATTCGTTGATGACCGGTAAATCGCTGGCGATCGGCGAGGCCGGTATTTTAACTACCAATGACCGCGAAATTTACGAGCGCGCTATGGCGTTTGGCCATTATGAGCGCAACAATGCCAAGAACATCACGGTCGAAGCGCTGAAGCCTTTTGTGGGCTTGCCGCTGGGCGGGTACAAGTATCGCATGCATCAGATGAGTTCTGCTGTCGGGCGTGTGCAGTTGAAACATTATGATGCGCGTATTGCCGAGATTCAAAAGGCCATGAACCTTTTTTGGGATCTGCTGGAAGGCGTGCCTGGTTTGCAGGCGCATCGTCCGGCGGCTGATTCCGGAAGCACCATGGGCGGCTGGTATTCCGCGCGCGGACTTTATAAGCCGGAGGAACTGGAGGGGCTGTCGTTAAAGCGTTTTGCGGAAGCCGTCCGGGCGGAAGGCGGCATCTGCAGCCCCGGTTGCAACGCGCCTTTGCATTTGCATCCGCTCCTCAATACCTGTGATGTATATGGGCACGGTAAGCCGACGCGCATCGCCAATTCCGAGCGCGATCTGCGCCAACCCAGGGGATCTTTGCCGGTAACGGAAAAGATCGTTGAGCGGGTCTTTAGTATACCATGGTTTAAACATCATCGCCCTGCTTATGTCAGGCAACAAGCCAATGCCTACAAAAAGGCGGCGCGTTATTACAAGGAATTGCTGCAGGGCGATGACGGGCAGGTTGTCCGTTCCGAATATCACCTGTCGCAATTGCGGCATTGATCAATCATTGAATTGCCAGTTTTCGTAGCAGACAATTTGCTCAATTGCCAGCCGGTTTTTTTGGGGTGGCGGCGTGGCAGGGTGGCCCAGTGTCAGCAGTTCGACAACGCGCGCTTTGGCTGGAATGTTCAGGATGGTTTTTACTTGTTCTTCGTGGAATGAACCGATCCAGCAGGTGCCAAGTCCTTCTTCGACCGCTTGCAGCGCCATGTGTTCCATGGCAATGGCCACATCAATCGGATAGGCCAGGTGTCCGCAGCGCATGACGTTATCCGCTACCGCACTGCAACAGGCGATGACAACCGGCGCTTCCGCCACGAAGGCCTGGTTGTTGGCCGCCACGCTCAATTTCCGGCGCATGGCCGGGTCCCGCACGACAACAAAACGCCACTCCTGCGTGTTGCGGGCGGAAGGCGCCAGGCGCGCGGCCTGCAGGACGGCATCCAGTTTGTCTTGTTCGACCGGTTTGTTCAGATAGGAACGTGTGGAAAAACGCTGTTTGATCTGTTTCATGATCGCCATATGTTTGCCCCCTGTTTTTGTTGTTCGCTCTCAATCCTTATTCAGGCAAGCCGTATTCGGCGGGATTGATTGTCATCGGCCGATTTTGCCGGATGGAATCATAGGCTTTTAAAGCGCAAATTGTGGCGCGTGCGCCGTCTACGGCGTTGATGCTGAAGCGCCGGCCTGCCACGATGGCTGCCGCAAATTCTGCCATGGCCTGCGCGTGGCCCTTGTCCAGCGAGGGGGTTGGAAAACTTTTCCCGCCTGCGTGCGTTTCAACAATGTCGTCTTTGGGGCGGGCGGCAAATTCTTTGCGGTAGAAGCCGGTCATGTTGTCTTCATCCGGATGAATCTTGTTTGCCCCGGCCGGCGGAAAGGTTCGGATGCAATTGCCGTCCGGTCCGTCCTGACGCAGCTCAAAAAAATTGTCCAGAACAAGCGTGCGATTGTTGCAGAAACTTTCCAGTAATTCCTTGGGATAAAACAAACCGCCTTTT
>CAZMFH010000090.1:5160-9805 GCA_964565485.1 uncultured Verrucomicrobiota bacterium
CATGGTGGCCAGCGAGCCGCCGGAATATTTGATGATCACGGCATTGTCGGTTTCCAGTTGGCCGGCGGCGAAAATTTCCACCGGCTCTTCTTCCAGAAACCAGGCCAGCAGATCGAAGATATGGCAGCCTTCGGCCAGCAGATGCCCGCCGCCGTCATGCATGTCGAAAATATAATGCGGCCGGACACGGTGATCATCCACAATGCGGTAGACGATGTTGGCGCTTTGGCCGTTTTTGTAATTGTGCAAGAGTCGTTTGGCTTCCAGCATGCTGGGCGCGAAACGACGGTTGAAGCCCACGCCGACATTGATTTCAACATGCTTGAGCATGTCGAGTACCTGCCGGGTTTCTTCATAAGTCTGGGTCATCGGTTTTTCAACATAGATGTGTTTGCCGTAACGGGCGGCCAGCTCGATAAAACCGGCATGCCGCGCGCCGCGTGTGCCGATCAGTACGGCGTCAATTGCCGGATCGCCAAAGAGCTCCTCGGCCTTGGTCGTGCAGCGCGCCGGTTTGTATTCCAGCGCGCGCTGCGCCAGGAGTTTTTCATCCAGATCGCACAAGGTGTGGATGCGGATATTGGGGTTGCGGCTGATGTTGGGTAGATGTTGGCGGGCCATGAATGCGCCCACCCCGATTGCGCCGATATTGATGATGCGTTGCATAATTTTGCTAAATCCGGCTGAGAAATGCGGTTGCGTTTTCGAAAAGCCGCAAGCCCAGGCCGCGTTCCGGCAGTTCCTTGTTCAGGCGTTGGCTCTGCCAGTGCGGGTGATTTTCCGGGAAAAGATAAGCTTCCGGATGCGGCATGAGCCCGAAGATGCGGCCGGTTGGGTCGCATATTCCGGCAATGGCGTTTAACGAGCCGTTGGGGTTGGCCGGAAACTGCATGGTGGGCGCGCCGGTCTTTGGTTCAATATAACGGCAGGCTGCGCAATGCGCCTGTTCCAGGGTGTCCAGCGCTTCGCGGTCGGTTGTAAAAATCTTGCCTTCGCCATGGCGGATGGGCAAATCAAGCGGCGGCAGGTTTTTGGTGAACACACAGGGCGAAGCCGCTTCAAACCGCAGGCGCACCCAAAAATTCTGGAATGTGCCGCAGTCGTTTTGGGTGAGCGCGATTTTTTGATTGAAATAATCGCCATCCAGTCCCGGGAGCAGGCCGAGCTTGACCATCACCTGAAAGCCGTTGCAGACGCCAAGAATAAGTTTGCCTGCATCAATGAATTTCTGCAGGTCATCGCGCAGGCGGTGCCGGATACGCAAGGCAAGCACATGCCCGGAACCGATATGGTCGCCAAACGAAAAGCCGCCGATCAACATCAGCGCCTGGAAGTTGTGCAGTTGTGCGGGATGATCGAGCAGGTCGTGCAGGTGCATGAGCTGCGGCGCGGCTCCAGCCAGTTCCCAGGCGACGCGCGACTCAGCTTCGCAGTTTACTCCGTAACCGGTGAGGATTAAAATGGATGGTTTAGATGCCATGCAGTGTCGCCTTGAATGTCTTGCGCAGTTTGTTCAGATCCGCTGCCACGAGCCTGCCCTGCGCGCCCTTGATCAGGAGCCGTTTGCCTTTTTGCGCCTTGCCGATGCGCGCACAGGGCAATTCACGGAAGAGTGTTTCGAATGCCGTTGCGTTTTCAGGGGCGATGCTGACCACAAAACGGCTGTTTGATTCGGAAAACAAAATTTCATCGTCGCGCATGGCCGCTGTGCGGGGCGCCTGGGTCAGGTCGGCTTCAATGCCCATATCTCCGCCCAAGGCCATTAAGGCCAGAGCCACGGCCAGTCCGCCGCGTGTCGGCGTGTGCGCGGAGCGCAGCAGTTCGCGGTCGGCGGCCTCGTTCATGGCGCGATATAAACGGAGCGCCAGGCTGATGTCGAGCTGCGGCACGGCGCCGCCATAATGGCCGGGCGTTTGCTGTTGTTCGGCCAGAAGGCGGTGCAGGGCGGATGCCCCAAGCTCCGGATGGGTCAGGCCGATCAGGTAAAGCAGGTCGCCCGGCATTTTTACTTCCATCGTAACCGACTTGCGCACATCCCCGATTTTGGCGATGGCGGAAAAGAGCAGTGTGGGTGGGATGGATATTTTGCGCCCACCGCGGGTGGAATCGTTTTTCATGCTGTCTTTGCCGGAAATGCAAGGTATGCCATACGCCGTGGCGATATCATAGAGCGCTTTGTTGGCGCGCACAAGTTGCGCCAGTTTGTAATGGCCGTCGGGGGTCTTGGCGGATTGCACGGGATCCGGCCAGCAGAAGTTGTCCAGCCCGGCAATTTGGTTCAGATGCCCGCCGGCGCTGATGATGCGCCGGACGGCTTCGTCAATCACCGCGGCGGTCATGGCGTAGGTGTCGAGATCGGAATAAAAAGGATTGATGCCTTCGGCCAGAATAATGCCGGCGTTGCTGTTATATTCGACGCGCATGACGGTGGCATCGGAGGGGATATCGGCATAACGTCCGATGTAGGGTTTGACGACGCTCAAGCCCTTTACTTCCCCGTCATATTGCCGGCTCTTGAATTCGCTTGAACAAATGTTCAGACTGCCCAGCAGGTCAACCAGCAGCCGATCGCTTTGTCCGGGAGCGGGCGGTTGCGGTGTCGGAATGACGGGTGGAGTCCAGCGCGCTTCAAGGGTCATGGTCGGACAGCCGTCATACAGGAATTCCATATCCAGGAGGGCGACGGTTTTGGCGCCGTGCCGGACATGCAGTTTGCCCGTGTTTGTGAAGCGTCCCAGCACCGTTGCCTCCACGTCGCGCCGCCGCGCCAGAGCGAGAAATTTTTCGATCTGTTGCGGGGCGACGGCCAGGGTCATGCGTTCCTGCGCTTCGGAAAGAAAAATTTCCCACGGCTGCAAGCCCTGATATTTCAAGGGCGCCTGGGCCAGATCAAGGTCGGCGCCGCCGCTCATGCGTCCCATTTCGCCGGCGGCGCAACTCAAGCCGCCGGCGCCGTTGTCGGTGATGGCCCGGTAGAGACCGGCCGCGCGGGCTTCCATCAGGAATTCATACATCTTGCGCTGGGTAATCGGATCGCCGATTTGCACGGCCTGCACCGGCGATTCGGCGCGCAGTTCCTCGGATGAGAATGTGGCGCCGTGAATGCCGTCCTTGCCGATGCGTCCGCCGAGCGTGACGATCATGTCGCCGCAGTTGACTTCCTTGCGTTCGGATGGGCGGTTGTTCTGCAGAACCGGCAATGTGCCGACTGTGCCGCAGAAGACGAGCGGTTTGCCGAGATAGCGGGCGTCGAAAATTTCCCAGCCGCGTGTCCAGGGGATGCCGCTCTGGTTGCCGCCTTCAATCACGCCCTGGTGTACACCGTCGCGAATGCGCCGCGGATGCATGAGTCCTTCCGGGAGCGCGCCGGTATGGAAGGGCGAGCCAAGACAATAGCCCCAGACGTTGCAGAGCAGATTGGCGCCCATGCCCGTGCCCATTGGGTCGCGGTTGACGCCCACAATGCCGGTCATGGCGCCGCCATAGGGGTCCAGCGCTGAAGGGCTGTTGTGCGTTTCCACCTTGTAAACGAGATGGAGGCGGTCATTGAATCTGATGATGCCGGCGTTATCGGTAAAGACGGAAACCAGCCAGTCAATTGATTCGGCAATTTTTTTGGTGGCGGCCCGGATGTATGTGTTGAAAAGCGAGTTGATTTGTTCTATGCGTCCGTTTTCATCGCAATAATTTATTTTGGCCGCGAATATTTTATGGCTGCAATGTTCCGACCAGGTTTGCGCAATGCATTCCACCTCGACATCCGTGGGCTGTTCCGGCAGGCCGGCGGCCTGGCGTTCCGCGCGCACCGCCGGCTGCGCAAAATAATCGCGGATGGCGCGCATCTCGGTTAAATCCAGCGACAGTATATGTTCGCGGCTGAGGGCGAGCAATTCGTCATCCGTGCCGCCAAGCTCGTATGTGTTGACAATGTTTGCGCTGGCTTCATGGATGACCGGCGCTGTGTTATCCGGCGGCAGTTCGCGCCATTCGGCGGCGGTCAAAATGGTGATGGTCTGAATGAGCGGGTTGGCCAGCAAGTTGTTGGCCAGATTTTCGATCAATGCTTTTTCAGGATTGCCCTCCGTTTGGGCGGCGGGCGGGGCGGCGCGTTTGCCGCCCACTCCACGCACAAAATATTGTGTGGCGGTATAGACGTTTTCGCCTTCCGCAAGCGGTCGGCCCAGAATGTCCTGCAAGGCTTCCCGGGCCGTGCGTCCGACATTGTCGGTTACGCCCGGTTTGAATCCGACTTCGATCAGCCAGTCGAATTTTGGCGGGCGCAGCCGGCCGAGAGCGGAAAGCTCGGTAACCGGATCGGTTAAGCCCTGGCGCGCGGCCTCAAGTTCGGCGCGCGTCAGTTGGGCGTCAATTTTGTAGACTGTTCGCGTCTGGATTGAGCCGGTCTTGATGTGCAGCGCATGCATGGCGCGGGTGGCGGCGGCGCATCCGCGCGCATCATGAACGCCTTGCTTCAATCCGATTTCAATACGCTGAGCCATAAAAATATTCTCCGGTCCGTCGTAAGCGGCGGTTTGCGCTGGAAATGCAAGGTAGTTTAGCCTTGCATTTGCAAAAGAAAAGTCAAAATTTGGCATGGTTCATTTCGAGGTAACACATTTTTGGGCAAATTGAAGGTGGCACAGGC
>CAZMFH010000091.1:0-9745 GCA_964565485.1 uncultured Verrucomicrobiota bacterium
AGCCGCCGAGAATAACGCAGTCGTGCCATTTCATTGCTGTTCGTATAAAAAAAACTTGGTTGTTAAAACGGAGACTGCTATTATTTGAGTTGCTTTCAAAAGTCAGCTTTTGAAAGCAGTATTCAGCCAGAAGTCAGAATGTAAAATCCGGCAAATCGCTTATCATAAACAGTTTTAATTTATCCTGAATTCTGACTCTGAATTCTGACTGGATAAAAGTCAACTTTTGGAAGCAACTTAAAAGAAAGAGGCAAAGATGAGCGAAAAAGCGATTATTATCGGTTCCGGCCCGGCCGGATGGACGGCAGCAATTTATGCTGCCCGCGCAAATTTGAATCCCCTGTTGATTACAGGCCCACAACCGGGCGGCCAACTGACAACCACAACCAGCATTGAAAACTATCCCGGCTTTCCGGATGGCACCGACGGCACGACCTTGATGGCGCAAATGCGTGCGCAAGCGGAACGATTTGGCGCGCGTGTGCATGACGCCGCAGTCGAAGCGGTTGATTTCAAGCAACAGCCTTTTGGCATCACGCTCGACGACAAGACCAAACTGGAAGCGCAGGCGGTGATCATCGCCACCGGCGCATCCGCAACCTATCTGGGACTGGATTCGGAACAAAAACTGATCGGGCGCGGCGTATCGGGATGCGCGACATGCGACGGCGCATTATACCGCAATCAGGACGTTGCGGTTGTCGGTGGCGGCGATACGGCCATGGAAGACGCGCTTTTTCTGACACGCTTCGCCGCCAAAGTTAGCATCATTCACCGGCGTGATCAATTCCGCGCCTCGCGCATCATGAGCGAGCGGGTTTTACAACATCCCAAAATTGATGTCCTCTGGGACACTGTGGTCTTGGAAGTGCTCGACACACAGCGCAACGAGGTTACAGGATTGCGCCTGAAGAACGTCAAAACCAATCAGTTATTTGAACGCTCCGTCGCGGGCGTCTTCATTGCCATCGGCCACCGCCCCAACACCAAGCCGTTTGCCGGCCAGGTGGAAACGGATCAAAAAGGCTATATCATCACAAAAAACACGCGCACAAACATTCCGGGCGTTTTTGCCGCCGGCGATGTGCAGGATCCAACCTACCGCCAGGCCATCAGCGCGGCCGGGTCCGGGTGCATGGCGGCAATTGAGCTGGAGCGGTTTCTGGATTAAACCCGGATGCGTTGACGCGCTTAAGCCAGTCTGCGATTTCATCAAGCCGTTCGTCAGTTCCGGCGGCGCGCAAACGCGGAAAACAATGCCTGATCTGCAGCAAGTCGCCATGCCGGTCAAGCATCAACCTGCCGTTTTCAACCTTGATGGATCTGATTTGCTTTTCATTCGCCAGAATACGCAAAGCGGCAATTTTGAGCAAACGCTCAAACGAGACCGGCGGCGGACCGTAACGATCGCGCAATGATTCGCGCAGAGCGTCGAGTTCAGGCAAAGCTGAGCAAGCGGCAATCTGGCGATAAACTTCGATCCGCGCGCGCTCATCCTCAACATACAGGCGCGGCAAGACCGCCGCTCCATCCGCCTCGGCGGCATTAACCGAAAAATCAACAAAGTCAAGCCGCACTTCGACATTCAACAATTGAAGCGGCGTAAAACTCCGTCCAACCTGACTGGGATCGGATAAATGCGCCACGGCATGACGCAAAAGCCGGCAATACAATTCAAAGCCAATGGCGGCGATGTGTCCGCTTTGCTGCGAGCCGAGCAAATTACCTGCGCCGCGGATTTCCAAGTCGCGCATGGCCAGCCGGAATCCTGCGCCCAGTTCGGCATGCTGCAAGATTGCCTGCACACGCTGTCGTGAGGCATCCTGCACATAACCGTGGGTCGGCAGAAGCAGGTAGGCATAAGCCTTGCGATCGGAGCGCCCCACCCGTCCGCGCAACTGATATAAATCCGCCATGCCGAAACGGTCGGCACGATCAATCAGAATTGTGTTAACATTGGGAATATCAAGACCGCTCTCAATGATGGTCGTACAGAGCAGCACATCATACTGGCCGGCGGCAAAGGCGCGCATGACGCCGGCCAAAGCGGTGGTCGGCATTTGCCCATGCCCGACGACGATGCGCGCCTCCGGCGCCAAGCGCTCCAGTTTGGCGCGGACATGTTCGATCGTCCTGACGCGATTATGCAGATAATAGACCTGGCCGCCGCGATTAAGTTCGCGCAGGATGGCGCGGCGCACAATCTGATCTTCGTTTTTCGCGAGAATGGTTTCAACCGGCAGCCGCGCTTTGGGCGAGGTTTGGATCATGCTGATTTCCCGGGCGCCCATCAAGCTTTGATAGAGCGTGCGCGGGATCGGCGTGGCAGTCAGCGTCAACACATCCACAAGCCGGTTCAGCTCTTTCAGGCGCTCCTTGTGTTCCACGCCAAACCGCTGTTCTTCATCTATGATCAAAAGCCCCAGATCCCGGAAACGCACATCCGGCTGAATCAGCCGGTGCGTTCCAATAACGATATCAACAACGCCGGCAGCCAGAGCGCGTAAAACCGCCGCCTGTTCCGACAAAGTACGGAAGCGGCAAAGCAATTCGATGCGCACCGGATAAGCCGCCATCCGCTCGGCAAAAACATCAAAATGCTGCTGAGCCAGAACGGTGGTTGGCACAAGCACGGCAACCTGTTTGCCGGCCATCACGCATTTGAAGGCGGCGCGCAGGGCCACTTCCGTCTTACCGTAGCCAACATCGCCGCAGACAAGGCGCTCCATGGGCCGCGAACAACGCATATCGTTTTTAACATCATCAATTGCGCGTTCCTGATCTTCTGTTTCCTGGTATGGAAAGGCGGCCTCAAACTCATGTTGCCAGGCGGTGTCGGGCGGGAAAGCAAAACCATCCATGGTTTGCCGCAACGCCTGTGTTTCCAGCAAAGTGGCGGCCATATCCTGTACTGCGCGCTCGGCCGCATTTTTCTCATTTCCCCAACGCGCCGAGCCCAGACGATGTACCTGCGGCGCGTAACGCTTGCCCACCCCCACATAACGGCTGAGCAGGTGGGAGTGCGACACCGGCACATACAATTTGGTTTTATCGGCGTATTCAATGGCCAGCGTTTCCTGAAGCTTGCCATTAAAAACAATTTCGCTTAAACCGAGATAGCGCCCGATGCCATGCTCGATGTGCACGACATAGTCGCCCGGCTCCATGCGCGACCAATCGCTGATAACTTCGTTGTGCTCTCGCGCCGCGCCGGACAACCGCAAACTGCGCTCACGATCAGGCAGGAGTTTCGGACGTCCCAGCCAATTCGATTCCGCCAGCACGGCCAGATTCATTTCCGGATGCATAAATCCGTCCGAAAGTCCGCCAACGCAGAGCTGCAATTGCGTGTTCGGATACAGCTCACAGAAACGTTCGAGACCGGAAGCGGTGTTGAAATAGAAAAATGTGGCGCGCCCAAGCGCCGCCTTGGCAATGATATCTTCCATCCATTGGCGGCGCTGGCCGGCAAAAATATCCGGATCAAGGATGTTGCGCCGGGCAACGGCCATTTCCGCAACCGGCCGGAATCCGGGATCAATCAATTCCGCGAGGGGCGGCCAGGCTGATTGTCGCGCCGCGCCTTCGGGCGTATGCGCAAAAACAGGATCGGGCAGACATTGCCAGGCCTGAGCGTTGGCCTCTATTTTCCGGCAAAGC
Organism: uncultured Verrucomicrobiota bacterium; assembly: GCA_964565485.1. Classification (GTDB taxonomy): domain Bacteria; phylum Verrucomicrobiota; class Kiritimatiellia; order JAAZAB01; family JAAZAB01; genus CAZMFH01. Next base: position 3,661 of record CAZMFH010000091.1, read on the forward strand.
TCGGCAAATGGCACCGTCATATCACGGATACAGGATTCCGCAAGAGCTTCCTCATAAATGGCCGCATGATAACCAATGCCGATGGGGCGCCGGCCCGGCTCCAAAGTCAGCGGTTCCGCCCAGTAATAAATGGTTTGCGGCGGCAGACAATCGGCCAAAAGACAGCCGCGATCGGCCGTGGAACCCATGGCCGAAGTTTCGTTTGCCGGCGGCAGCGCCGCCGCCGTGCGTGTTGCGCGGGAACGCTGATCAGCCGGATCAAAAACGCGAATAGTTTCCACGTTTGTTCCCAAAAATTCGATCCGCAGGGGATTTTCCTCCGTTACCGGCCAGACATCAAGAATCGCGCCGCGCCGGGCAGCCTGCCCCTTTGCGCCCACATCCGCCTCCCAAACATAACCATATTCTTCCAACTGCCGCGCAAGCATATCCGGATCGCAAACTTCATGCAAAGCAAGGCGGATAGTCCGCGCCGCCAGAACGGAAGGGTGCAAAGCTTTTTGCATCATAGCCTGCACACAAGTAACAACCACCAAATCCGCAGGCGCTTGCGCCAAGCGCTCAAGCGCGGCAAAGCGATCGCCTGCCGTTTCAGCCGGCAAAGCGTTTTTTTGCTCCGCAAGCGTCTCGGAAGCCGGATACAAAACAATTCCATCCGCATCCCCGCCGGCCAAGGCCTTCAGATTGCGATGCAGTTCGGCCATCGTGCGCATGCTGTCTGTTACCACAACCAGGGGACGACTGAAAACGGAACGCATATTAAGCGCCAGGCAAGATGTGGCGGCAAATGAAAGCGCCGGCAGGCGGCAGCAGCGCGAAACGCGCAAGGCTTTTTTCAAACGCGCCAGAATCGTTTCGGAAAGTTTGAGCTTGGAATTTAGATCCTGCACTTTAACCCAATCCGGCACAGCCGGAACCATCAAAGATTGCGGAAGATTTTCTTTGTTTTGCTTTTTTAATTCTGACTACTGTCTGCTGGTCGGATACTCATCCCGCATCCGAACAACAAACGACATCATACTCAAGCGTTCAGGAAAGACAAGCGCGCAGCCGCAATAAAAAAAGGTTTTGGGCAATCCAGGCAATTGGTTTGCATCATGGATGGCACAGTTTCAGCGCATTGACCCCATCACTGATTCAGGATGAAGACCGGGTTATACCAATCGGGCGCCGTAAAATTTGTTATGGCAATTTAAAAAAACTTAATCTAAATTGGGGTTGGCATTGCATAACAGCCGGAACTGCAAAACGCAAGTTTTGAAATTGGCTCAAGATGAAGTCCATGCGAATTATTTGACCATGAAACCAACAACCCCCATAAAAAATACTTTGAGCATTTTGGGCAACAAGATCAAAAACCTGCCCGACACCCCGGGCAAAGCCCGGCTGGAAACCTTCCCGAATCCCAACCCTCAAAGACCATATCACATTTGTTTTGATTGTCCGGAATTCACTTCGATCTGCCCCATAACCGGCCAGCCTGATTTCGGCGTTATTGAAATTGACTATGTTCCCCATCGGGTCTGCCTGGAAAGCAAATCCCTCAAACTCTACCTGGGTTCATTCCGCAATTACGGCGCATTTCATGAAGCGGTGGTCAACCGCATTCTGGATGACCTGGCTGCCGCCTGCCGTCCGCGCCAGGCGCGGGTTACCGGCCGCTTCAACAGACGCGGGGGCATCGCCATTACCGTAACGGCTGATTATCCAACAACATTCCGCGCAAGATCGAAATAGACAGTTAACAATAAATCCTGCGCAAGAAGCGCAGGATTTTTTTGGGGGTTTTATCATGCAAATAGCGCTTTTGGGCCTGCCGCAATCCGGCAAAAAAACTTTTTTTACACTCTTAACCGGGCGGCAAAACATAGACCGCACGGCACTCAAGCCGGGCGAAGCCTTGGAAGGCATTGCGCCCATTCACGACCCGCGGGTGGACACATTGGCCAAAATGTTTCAGCCGGACAAAACAAAATATGCCGAAAACAGGATTGCGCTCTGCCCGGATATCAAGCCGGGAGACGCCAAACGCGAATGGCTTGAAGCCGCCCGGCGTTGTGAGTTGCTTTGCCTCATGATTCGCGCCTTTGCCGCGCCGGAAGTTTATCACCCCGCCGGAACGGTGGATGCCCAACGCGACTATCTTAATTTGGAATCCGAACTGCTCCTGGCCGATCTGGAATTGATTGAAAAACGGCTCGAACGCATGGCCAAGGAAAAACGCGCCGGACAAACGCCCCAACAAGCGCTGGAAGAAGCAACGCTCATGCGCATCAAGGACACCATTGAGCGCGAGGCAAAATTCACTCGCCTATCGCTTGAGCCGCGCGAACTTGACTCAATTCGCAGCTTGAACATGCTTTTTCTAAAACCGGTGCTCTGGGTCTACAATGTGGATGAAAACAAACTGGGCGCACAATCAACCAACGCCGACAAAAACAGCATCACAGTCTCATGCCGCATTGAAGAAGAAATCATGGAACTGCCCCCGACCGAGCGGGAAGCCTATCTGAAGGATATTGGCGTCGCCGCTTCCGGCCTGGACCGGCTCAATCAATCGGCCTATTCGGCGCTTGGCCTGATGTCTTTCTATACAGTCGGCAAGGACGAGGTGCGGGCATGGACCGTCCGCAAGGGGTCATCCGCGCCCACAGCCGCCGGAAAAGTCCACAGCGACATTGAACGCGGCTTTATCCGCGTGGAAGTCATTAAATTCGACGATCTCGTCGCCGACGGCAGCGAAGCAGCGGCCAAAGAGCGCGGACACATGCAGGTTAAAGGCAAAGACTATATCATCACCGACGGCGATATTTGCCATTTCCGCTTCAACGTCTGATCACGCGCCTTACTGCGCGGGATTTTCAACCGGCTCGTCTTCAGCCGGTTTTTCAGACTTGTCATCCACCTTGGGCTTGTCGGACGGAACCGCCGGGGCATCGCCCATCATGGGAAACATTGCCGGCTTGGGCGGTTCAGCGCCATTACTGTAGGATATCTTGGCGTTCTCCCGCAAAGTCTCCAGCATCGGCGCAGCCCGCTGCTGTAGTTGCCGGTTTTTAAGCCGGGCAATGATCTGATTTTTGGCTTCTTCGTATGCAATTGTTTTTGGTTCCTGATGCTCGATGGTTTGGATGATATGATAACCAAACTCAGTTTCCACAACGCCGCTGATTTCATTTGCTTTCAGCTCGAAAGCGACCGCCTCGAATTGCGGCACCATCTGCCCTTTACGAAAACGGCCAAGGTCTCCGCCGTTATTTTTGCTTGGGCAATCCGATTTTTCAAGCGCAATTTTGGCAAAATCTGCGTCTGCTTCCTTCAATTGCTTCAAAATTTCTTCCGCTTCAACCTTCTTTTTGGCCTTCTGCGCGGCGTCCGCGGAGGCATCCACGGTAATCAGAATATGCCGCGCATGAACAGTTTCCGGCATATCGAAAAAGCGCGCTTTGTTTTCCTCGTAAAAGGCCTTGATTTCTTTTTCATCCGGATCGGCAATATTCAACAGCTTGATTAATTTTAATTGCTCGAGAAGATCCTTTTTAAAAGTTTGTTCCGTGCCGCCGTTCTTGGCCAGCAAATCCTCGAGCACAACATCCTTGGGCAAAGAAGCTTTAATATTCGCAATCTCCTTGTTGATTTCATCATCAGAAACGACAATTTTCTTTTTGGTGAATTCGTCTTCCAGTAAGGCGCGCACAACCAGACTGTCAAGCACCTGCGGACGCAGGGAATTAATCATCGCCGCCACCTGCTGCGGAGGACGTCCCTGCTTTTGCATCATGCTGGTGATCTGGGCGATTTCCTCATTTAAATCCCCCTGGGTAATGACATGGTCGCCCACTTTGACAAGCTCGGCATCCGGCGCCAAGTCCGGCGCAGCCGCAGCCGGAGCGGCCATAAACGGCAGGCTAAAGGCCGGCGCCGCATCTGATTTTTCCGGTTCAACCGCCTTCTCCTCATCCGCCTGAACATAACCAGCCGCCGAAAGAACACCGGCAATCAGAGCCGCCAGAAAAACCTTGCGCAGATCAATGGACATAAAAAACCTTCCTTAATTTGCATCCGCCCCATATTCTCCGGGGCCGCAGTGCGATTAATAAAATGCGTTACAGCGGACAATAGTCTGCCTAATTCTGCAAAGAGTCAAGCGAAATCAGATAAAATCAAAAAACCAGATAAAGCTTAAAAAAAAGCTTTAAAAAAATCATTGACACCGCAGAAACGCCATGTATATTGGCTCTTTTTTACAGGAAGGCATTTGCATGAAAACGACTATACCCAAAGAACAGGATATTGAACGCTCGTGGCATCTCATTAATGCCGCCAACCAGTCTCTTGGACGGCTGGCGGTTGATATTGCCAATCGGTTGCGAGGAAAAGACAAACCGATCTTCACTCCGCATGTTGACACCGGCGACTATGTTGTCGTAATCAACGCGCGCCAGGTGAAATTAACCGGGCGCAAAGACAGCCAAAAAACCTATGTCAATTATTCCGGCTATCGCGACGGCCTTAAAACCCACAAGGCAGCGGATGTGCGCGAGAAGAATCCGGAACGCATGATTAATGATGCCGTCAAGCGCATGCTGCCAAAAAACCGCTTGATGCGCCAAACATTCAAACGCCTTAAAGTATATGCGGATGACCAACATCCGCACATCGGGCAAAACCCTCAACTTGTGCAGCAGAAATCCTAAAAGGAGAATTACGTGACCGCATCGCCATCCCAAATTCTTGCAACCGGCAGACGGAAAGAAGCCGTGGCGTCCGTCAAGCTATCCGAAGGCGCCGGCGTTTTTGTTGTCAACAAGCGGGATTTCAAGCAATATTTCCCCACAATTTCGCTGCGCAATTACATCCAGCAACCGCTCAAAATCACCAATACCGAGAGTAAATTTGATATTCACGCCAGGTTGTGCGGCGGCGGCATGGTCGGACAGGCGGGCGCGTTGCGACATGGCATTGCGCGGGCGTTAATCCGGGCCGACCAATCTTTACGGGAAGTCCTTAAAAACAGCGGATTTCTCACGCGCGACTCACGCATGAAGGAACGTAAAAAATCAGGGCAACCCGGCGCGCGCAAGCGTTTCCAATTCTCCAAACGCTAAGCAGTTCCGGGCGTTTTGGGATTTTGGGCGGGTTTTCGGCAATGCGGCCGCATGTCCGGTCTGAAGCAATCTATGGCAGGCGCGGCAATAATGATGCAAGCAGGATTTTCCATGACAACCGGCGGAGTAACCGCTCCGCGTTGTTTTCAAGCCGCCGGCATTGCGGCGCAAATCAAGCCCAATAAAAAAGACATGGCCTTGATTTTCTCGGAACGCCCAGCCGCTGTCGCTGGTGTTTTTACAACCAACCGCATCCAGGCTGCTCCGGTTTTGTTTTGCCGCGAACTTTTGCGCGGACGCACAGCGCGCGCGATTCTGATCAACAGCGGCAACGCCAACGCCTGTACAGGCGAGACAGGCCGGCAAAATGCGCAAGCCATGAGCAAACTTGCCGCCGAACTGCTGGCGGTTGAGCAATCTGCGGTCTTTGTTTGTTCAACCGGCACAATTGGCCGGCAATTGCCCATGGATAAAATCACCAACGGCATCCGGCTCCTCGTTCCGGCGCTTGCCGCCGATGGCGGCGACCAGGCGGCGGAAGCCATCATGACCACCGATACACGCAGCAAACAGGCCGCCGCGCAACTGGATATCGAAGGGCGCCTCGTTACCATCGGCGGCATGGCCAAAGGCGCCGGCATGATCAACCCCAACATGGCCACCCTGCTTGTTTTTATCACCACTGACGCCGAGGTTGAGCCGATGGCGCTTCAAACCGCGCTCGCCAAAGCGGTTGACGAAAGCCTCAACCGCATCTCCGTGGATGGCGACCGCAGCACCAACGATACCGTCCTCTGCCTGGCCAATGGCGCAGCCGGCAACACTCCGCTTAAGCCCGGGCATCCGCGCTGGCGCGCTTTTCGCGCCGCGCTCAACGCCGTCGCCGGCAGTCTTGCGCGTCAAATTGTCCAAGACGCCGAAGGCGCCACCAAACTTGTGCATGTTACCGTCAAGGGCGCGTCTTCGCGGCGCGCGGC
>CAZMFH010000092.1:0-9468 GCA_964565485.1 uncultured Verrucomicrobiota bacterium
CGATGAAGGCGGATTCGCGCCAAACCTCAAAAACAACACCGAGGCGCTCGAAGTAATTGTCAAGGCCATCACCAAAGCCGGATGCAAGCCCGGCAAGGACGTCTTTATCGCGCTTGATCCGGCAGCCAGCGAATTTTACGATGCCTCCCGGAAAAAATACGTTTTCAAAAAAAGCGACAAATCCGAACATGCTTCCGAACAAATGGTGCAGTTCTATGCGGCGCTTGTTAAAAAATATCCGATTATCAGCATTGAAGACGGAATGGCCGAATCCGATTGGGCCGGCTGGAAACGCATTACCGAAGTTTTGGGCGGAAAAATCCAGCTTGTCGGCGACGATCTTTTTGTAACCAATACAAAGTTCCTGCAAAAAGGCATTGATCTGGGCGTAGCCAATTCGATTTTGATCAAGCTCAATCAGATCGGCACCCTCACCGAAACGCTTGATGCCATCCGCATGGCCAATAATGCCGGCTATACCGCCGTTGTCAGCCATCGTTCCGGCGAAACAGAGGATACGACCATTGCCGACCTGACCGTGGCCGTCAATGCCGGCCAGATCAAGACCGGATCGCTCTGTCGCACAGATCGGGTTTGCAAATATAACCAATTGCTGCGCATTGAAGAACAACTCGGTCAAAACGCGGTTTTTGGCGGCGTGATCTGAAGCGCGGAGCGCGATTGTGAATTTCTGGCTGGCAGTTTACCGGATTGCCATGGCAGCGTTGGTAGCGGTGGTTATTATTGCCGTCATCAGCCTGTTCCTGCCGAAACTGCGCCAAAATCAGGAGCGCCAGCGTAAAATCACGGTGCTGGAAGAAGAAAACCGCGCCCGAGAAAGTCAAACCAAGCAATTACAGCGGCAGCAGGATTTATTCCTTTCCGATCCGAAATATGTCGAACGCGTCGCGCGCGAAGAACTTGGCAAAGCCAGATCCGGCGAAATCATATATCGCTTCAACGACAATAAAACCAACGTCTTGCGTTCCGGCGCCAGGCATTGAGAAAGCCTTTGTATGGCGCGTTTTTTGCCAGGCATTGATGTTCTGCTTACGCGCCATAATGCCTGGCTGCGCGGTCGGAAAATCGGTTTATTGAGCCATCTGCCGGCAGTCAACAGACGCGGAGTAAATGCGGCGCAGCTATTGTATGGCGCGATCGGAAACAAATTGACGGTATTATTCGGACCGGAACACGGATTTTTTGGTCTGGATACCGCCGGTCAGTTCGTGCGGACAAGACGCCATCCAATGTTGGGTATCCCGGTTCATTCGCTTTATGGCGCACACCGTCGCCCGACGGCAGCCATGTTGCGCAATCTTGACACACTGATCATTGACCTGCGTGATCTGGGCGCGCGCTGCTATACGTATGTTACCACATTGCGTTATGCGCTGGAAGCGGCGGCCGCCGCCGGTAAAGAGGTGATTGTGGCAGATTGTCCCATTCCTTTGCCTTGTATTGTGGATGGCCCAATGTTGCAGCCGGAATTTGCCAGCTTTGTGGGCGATATTCCCGCCCCCCTGCATTACGGCATGACGCCCGGCGAGACGGCATTGTGGTTGAAACGCGTTTTGAGTTTGGCGCTGAATTTAAAGGTGGCGCGTATGGCCGATTATCAGCGCGAATCCGGGCGCAATGCGGATTGGCCGCCTTGGATTCCGCCCTCACCCGGCATTCGTTCCTGGGAAACAGGCTATTGTTATCTGGCAACCGTTTTCGCTGAAGCTTTGCCGCATATTGACAACGCGCGCGGAACCAATTTGGCTTTCCAGGTTTTTGGCGCACCTTGGATTAAAAGTCGGATAACATGTTGCCGCTTGAATGCCTGCGGCCTGCCTGGTGTTGATTTTCAAACGCACCCTTATCGCGCCGCATCTTCCGAGACCGTCATGGATGGCATACGTATAGTCGTCCAAAATCCGCGCATTTTTCAGCCGGTTTTAACAAGTGTGGCTATTCTATCCGAATTGCAAAAGCTTTATGGTTCGGCGCAAGTTTGGGCGCAAAAGACAACGCGCGCTGATTTTTTCGATAAATTATACGGTACGGATGCTGTGCGCAGGGATATCCAGGCAAGTCATCATCCAAACAACATGTTTCAGCAATGGCGTCGGGATCAACATAAATTCCGGCTTGCTCGCGCCGATCATCTGCTTTATCTGCCGCCGCGCCGACAAGCGCGATAAGTTATTGATCTTGAAGAGCCGGCCAGGACTGCGTCATGTTCGGAAAAGGCGGCTCGGCCGGGACGCTTCGCCCCGCCATTATGGCCAAATGTGGCTTTGGTGGGGCAAGACCTCCGGGCGAGCCGCCGGGCATGACGCAGTCTTGGCGTCATGCCCGGCTGGCCGGCTATAGGCTTGTGCTATTCGTCGAAAATGATATAAAAACGGCAGCGCAATATCCGGAACACATCGGTTTGATAAACTTTTGAGGAGCGCTTGTTTAGCATGAACAACATCCAAAATGACTCCAAATTGCAAATGGGCGGCAATACGACAGCTTTTGGCGGCCATCGCCCACTGGTTTTCTTTGTGGCTTTTATTGCGGCTTTGGCCGGACTGTTGTTCGGCTTGGATATTGGCGTAATTTCCGGAGCGTTACCGTTTATCGGCAAGGAATTTGCAGCCGACATTGTTACCCAGGAAAAAATTGTCAGCTCGCTCCTGTGGGGCGCCACATTGGGCGCCGTTTTAAGCGGTTGGTGTTCCAAGTTGTTCGGGCGCAAACTTACGCTCTTGTTGGCAGCGGTTATTTTTGCGTTTGGCGCGCTTTTAAGCGCCTTTGCAACATCCGCCGGCATACTGATCGGCACACGTTTTTTTCTCGGGATTGCGGTCGGCATCGCTTCCTTTACGGCGCCGCTTTATCTCTCGGAAATTGCGCCGTTCAGTGTGCGCGGAGCGCTGATCTCCATGTATCAGCTTATGATCACCATCGGTATTCTGCTGTCTTTCTGCTCCGACACTTATTTTGCCGGCTATGCCAATATTCACGGGATCATCGGAGGTCATTGGCGAATCATGCTTGGCATTATCACGATTCCGGCCCTTTTGATGTTTATCGGCATCATGTTCCTGCCGGAAAGTCCGCGCTGGCTTTCGATGAAAAAACAGGATCATGCCGCGCGCGCGGTTTTGCGTACTTTGCGTAATTCCGACAATGAAGTTGAGACGGAAATGCGCGAAATTGCCGAAAGCCTTAAAATCAAACAGGATGGCATGCATCTGTTCCTGGAAAGCGCCCCGTTCCGTCGAACGATTTTTCTGGGCATTCTCCTGCAGATTATCCAGCAATTGACCGGCATTAATGTTGTGATGTATTACATGCCGAAAATCATGGAATGCGCCGGATTTGAAACCGTGCTTGAGCAAATGTGGGGAACCGTGGCGATCGGAACGGTCAATATGCTTTCGACATTCATTGCCATAGCGTTTGTGGATCGGCTGGGGCGCAAGCCCATTATGTACGCCGGATTCACCATGATGGGCATCGCCATGTGCATGGTGGGGCTTTTGTTCGGGATCGGATTTCAAGGCCATCCGACGGTTGCTTTTGCGACCATAGCGTTTCTTTTCCTGTTTATCGTTGGATTTGCCTTCAGCGCCGGACCGATTATCTGGGTGCTTTGCGCGGAAATTCAGCCGCTACGCGGACGCGACCTGGGTATCACAATCAGCACGGCCACCAATTGGATTGTCAACGGCATCGTCGGCATGACCTTCCTGACGATGCTTGATAAGCTTGGGCCAAGCATAACTTTTTGGATTTATGGCCTGCTGGAAATTGTTTTTATTATCTGTTTTTTGTTTTTTGTTCCGGAAACCAAGGGTGTGTCGCTCGAAAAAATCGAGGAAAACCTTTTTGCCGGCAAAAAATTGCGTGATATCGGGAACACCTGAATCCGTAATGAGGTCAGCATGCCGCTCTGGCGCCTGCTATTCAGGAAACAGGTTTGATTGTGCAATTCTAACTGCTGACTACCAGGAAATCCTGCTTTCAAAAGCCGGTTTTAAAAAGCAACATGCTCTCGGTTTTAAAGATCAGCAAATCATTCGGCGATCGCACTTTATTTCGATCAATCTCCTTGCATGTCAATGCCTCCGATCGGATTGGATTGATTGGTTCCAATGGTTCCGGCAAGTCCACGCTCTTTCGCATCATTCTTGGCGAAATAGAGCCGGATAGCGGTCAAATAGCCTTGCGCAAAGGAGGAACGATGGGTTATCTGCCTCAGGAAGTTGCGGCGGGCGGCGATGAAACGGTTCTCGAACTGGCCACGAATATTTCGCCGGAAATCGGCATGCTGCGCCGCGCCCTGCGCGCGCATGCGCCAGGATCAGATGCGCATCAGCGGGCCTTGACCGGATTGGATGACTTGCGGATTTACGAACTCGAACCGCAGGCGCAAAGCATCCTTGCCGGCCTGGCATTCCGGCAGACTGATTTTAATCGCGCGCTGCGCACACTCAGCGGCGGCTGGATCATGCGCGCACATCTTGCGCGTTTACTTGTGCAGGCGCCGGATTTACTCCTGCTTGATGAGCCAACCAATCATCTTGATATTGAATCCCTGCTTTGGTTCCAAGAGTATTTGCGCGCCTACCGCGGCGCTGTGCTCCTGATTTCACATGATCGCGAATTTCTCAATCAACTCTCCGGCAGTATCCTGGAAATCAAGCAGGCCGAGCTCTTGCGCTATCGCGGCAATTATGACGCCTATCTTGTTCAAAAAACCGCGCGCGAAGCCCAACATTTGGCGGCCTACAAAAACCAGCAAAAGAAAATTCAAGCGCTTCAGCGTTTTGCCGACCGGTTCCGCGCCAAAGCCACAAAAGCCGCCCAAGCGCAGAATAAACTCAAACAAATAGAGCGCATGGACATCATTCAAGCGCCGACAAAAACCATGCGGACAATAGTTTTTCAATGGCCGCAACCGCCGCGCAGCGGCCAAAAACTTATTATGCTAAGCGGCATCAGGCAATCTTACGGAAAAACAATTGTCTATGACAATCTTGATTATACCCTCGAACGCGGTCAACGCACTGTGATCGTGGGACCAAACGGCTCAGGCAAATCAACTTTGTTGAAAATTCTGGCCGGGGTTATTCCGTTCCAATCCGGAACGCGTGAGCTTGGCCTGCATGCCAAGCTTGGTTACTACAGTCAACATCGCCTTGATATGCTCCAGTCCGGACATTCAGTTTTGGAAGAAGCGCTTGATGCCTCCGCATCCCTCCCGGAACAGACGGTGCGCGCGATTTTGGGTTCGTTTATGTTTTCCGGCGACGATGTGTACAAACGCGTCAGCGTGCTAAGCGGCGGCGAGAAAAGCCGCCTGGCGCTCGTCAAATTATTGCTTAATCCACCCAATTGTCTGCTGATGGATGAGCCGACAACCCATCTTGACATGGACAGCATTGGCGCTTTGATTGAGGCGCTCCAGCAATATCACGGCACTCTGATTTTTATCAGTCATGATGTCTATTTTATCCGCGCCATCGCAACAACAGTTTTGCGTGTGCATGCCGGCCATCTTGCTCCATATGCCGGAAACTATGATTATTATCTGGAGCGAACACAATCAAGCCAGGCGCAAGACGTTGCGCCTGCCGGCGGCCAACTGACCGACAACCGTCCGGCGGAAGACGCAATGCTCTCGCGTAAAAGTCAGCGCCGCCTGGGCGCGCAAGAACGGCAAGCCAGACATAAGATATTACGCGAACATCAGCGCAAGTTGGCCGGAATCGAGGCGGAAATTGAAAAACTTGAAATGCGTCAACGCATCTTAACCGTTGAACTTGAAAATCCGGACACCTACGCATGTGCCGGCAAACCGGTTGCGGTTAATCGTGAGTTGAGCGGTATTGTCGCTTCCCTGGCTTGTTTATACTCCGATTGGGAAAAAGTTTCGGAGTATTTGACGCAAAACACGCCGTAAAGCGCAAACCGTATCGGCGGTTTGACCGGTCAGGCATTTGCGCCGTTGCGATTATTGAATTTGATTGCGAAGCACGCATATTTTGGAGTAGAATAAACCTGTTTTTTAGCATTGGTGGAGGGTTTGCCTTACTGTGACTGTAACACCAAATGATCTTCCAATCGCTCCGGAACTATGCGCGAAGTTGCTGAACCGGATGCCGATTCTGATGTTTACCGAAAAGTCGGGCATGACTTGCAACCGCGCCGCCCGGCGGCTGTTGGGAGATAATACGGCGCCGACGCCAACTGCGGAGTTCAGCTGCGCAGTAAAACATCCGTCCGGACAGTTGCAACACTGCAAGGCGCAACTGCCCTGGATCCGCGCGCTGCGCGAACGGCGCACACTCAGCGGAATAGTGTGTCGTTTCGTTATGCCGAACGGCGCCATGCGTTGGTTTGATGTTACGGCCGTGCCGCAGTTGCCCAAACGCGCCGGCAAACCGAAGCTGGTTGTCTGCCGCCTGCACGAGATCACCAGCTCCGTGAAACACGTCCGGCATCTGCAGGAAGAGCTTCAGCTTGAAAAAACTATTATTCATTGCTATGCGCGGTCCATTTGCGCCGCGAATTCCTGTCCGGAATGCGGTGTCTTGCAAACTGTCCTGGCGCAAACCGCAAAACGTCTCGGCGCAATGACGCGGCTGTATGTTTTTGAAAATCATCATGCGCTCGATAATGGTTTGGGCGCGCAATGCGTTTGCGGAACAACCGCCCGATCTGCGCTTAAGCTCCGCCGCACTGATATCCGGTTTGCATGGAACACCGTTCCCGCCGAATGGCAGGCACGCTTAAGCAACGGCCAGGCGATTATTCTGCATAACACATTGCCGGATAAAGCGGCATTTTTTGGCCGGCTTGGACTGGTACGCCCGGTTTTGATGCCGCTCTTTCGTTCCGGAAGATGGTTGGGATTTGTCGCAGCGGGCGATTTGCCGGACGAGCGTCCGATTCGAAAAGAATTTCTGCGCCTGACCCACAAAGCGGCGGAGCTAATCTGCGCCATGCTTGAGCACAGGCAGGCGCAAAATCGGATGTTGCAGGCCCGTAAGATGGAAACGCTGGGAACTTTATCGGCGGGTATCGCCCATGATTTTAATAATATCCTGGCCAACATCCGCGCCACACTGCAGGTTGCCCAACTCGATTGCGCCGACAACCGTTCCGCTGCCGACACCTATCGGGAAATCAATCATGAAATCAATGAAGCCGCCGAATTGGTGCGACAACTTATGCTCTTTGGATCATCGGCGCCGGCGCCGCGCCGATGGATGCCGGTCAATGAACGGATCAAAGCCATGGCGCGCCTGATCCGGCGTGTGTTGCCGGGCAATGTGGCGTTGGAAATAAACCTGGCGTCGGACGAACTGGTTGCCGCATTACCGGCGGGGCATTTCACACGCATCCTGATGAATCTGATTCTGAACGCCCGGGACGCAATGCCACGCGGCGGTACGCTCAAAATCGGCGCCACCTGGACGCATGGCAGCGACATTGTCGCGCCCTCCATGCGCATTCCGCGCAACAAATACTACGTTTGCATTAAAGTCTCCGACACCGGAACAGGCATCCCGGCGGCCATACTCAAGCGCATGTTTGATCCATTCTACACGACCAAACGTCCGGACCGTGGCACGGGACTCGGCCTCTCAATTGTGCAGGCGCTGGTCCACCGCCATCACGGTTGCATCACGGTTGAAAGCCAGCCTTCCAAGGGCGCCACATTCCGTTGTTACCTGCCCGGCAGACAGAAAACAACAAGCGCCGGCGCGCGCAAGAACTTTCTTAAGCGGCGCCGCAAGCATGCCGGACAATCAAACACCGGCTAATTGCGGCGTCAGCATCGGCGCGGCGGTTTTTATTTCCGACCCGGCGGCATATTCTTCCGCCAGTGCCATTTCCTTCGCAAAACATTCCGGACAATAAGCGTGAGTATAAAGCGCATCCCGCGCCAGAAATTTAGGCTCCGGCAACCAATGGCTGTTCACCTTGATCCGCATGCATTTGCTGCATTTTATCAAAACCAAGCGCGTTTTCATAAAACCTCCTTTTCCAAAGCGCGGATGCATCAAGAATCAGCTTTAATGCATGCATGGGCCATGCCATTGATTTTGCCGACCATGGCACACGGTCTGCTTGTATTCATCCGAATCAAGGCATTCGATGCCGTCAGCAAGGAAAGGAAGAGTGAACCAATGCGTGTAAGCGATTACATGATCAATAAAACACTTACCGGCTATCTGCAGCGCGGCCAGAAAACTGTTTTGAATTTGCAGTCGCAAATTTCCAGTGGATTGCGCGTTCAAAAGCCTTCGGATGACCCCGGCGCTTACAGTTTAATCCGCGGTTATCAAACGGCAACCGCCACAGCCAAGCAATTTTTGGTCAATATCGGACGCGTTGAAAACAAAATAGGCATTACCGACGTCAAACTGCGCGATACATCGGAAATTCTGCAGCGTGTTTCGGAAATTGTCATTGCCGGCAGCGATGGTACCAAAGCGCCGGTTGATATGCAGGCCATGGGCCAGGAACTCAATCAATATCTGGAAGAATTGGTCTCCATCGCCAATACCAGGCAGGAAGGCGAATATATTTTTGCCGGATTGCGCACCAACACCATGCCTTATACAGTTACACGCACAAACGGCAACATCTCGGCCGTAACCTATACAGGCAACACCAATACGCGCATGGTGGAAATCAGCAACGGCGTTTATGTGCCGGCCAATATGCCCGGATCGGATCCTTCATCCACACAAGGCATTTTCCGCAGTAAAGACACAGATTTATTTGCGGCCCTGATTCACATCCGCGACCGGCTCATGGCCGGCGAAAATCTGGTGGCCGCCGAAGAATGCGCAGTGGATATTCCCAGCACAATCACCGTAACCGGCGTTTATGCGACCGGCGCCATGGTGCGCCTTTCTTCCACGGAAACACTGCCGGCAGGCTTGAGCGCCGACAAGGACTACTACGTTATTCGTCTTTCCGATACGCAAATTGCGCTTGCGGAAACCCTCGCAAACGCCTATGCCGATCCGCCAGTGGCAATTCCCTTTACGGCCGGCACAGGCCAGCTTTCCGTTACACAACAATCGCTTGCCACCGTCAGCCGGAACATGGACAGAATCTCCACTGCGCTGGCCAGGGCAGGCGCCTATGAGGAACGCATTGCTTTTGCCGAAAAATTCATGAATGCTGAACTTTTGCGCAACAGGGAGGGCGTTGAACGCGAAGGCGCGGTGGATGTCGCGCAAGCGGTGATGGAACTCTCCAGCCGGCAAACAGCCTACGAAGCCGCTTTGGCAATTACATCGAAAATGATGAACACTTCGCTTTTAAATTATATCTGAGCTTTCAAAACTCACGTTTTGAAAGAATTCAGAGATTTACATTCTGACTTCTGGCTACTGTCTACTTCCGCTTTCTGATCAATTCCGGCGCGGTATGAGGCAGCTTTGAATGTGGCCGTATTGATTTCAT
>CAZMFH010000093.1:0-9383 GCA_964565485.1 uncultured Verrucomicrobiota bacterium
GTAACGGCGTGGTTCTTCCGGAAAAAGGCGCCACCGCCTCACGATGGCGGCTACAAATAACAACAGGCCGGCAAACTTTCCGCCGTCATATCATCATGGCCATTCGGTATGCCAATGGCCGATGCGCAAGGATTCCGGTTCAACCGGATGCGGCGCGCAAATCTCAACTTCATGCTCACACCCGCCGCATAAATCATAAAAATTATCGTTCAGCCAATACGGTTGCGCCCCAGTCGGCGGAATAAGATGACAAAAACGCGCGTAAACATCGCTGGTTACCGCCAGTTTGGTAACATATAAAGCGCCCTTTTGCATGACTGCCCGGCGCACAACACGCACACAGGGCGAAGGCCAGGGAACATCCTTCCAAAGTTGTGGAAAATAAGTGATCCGCGGCAAGCGGCGGCCGCCGACAACGGCGTCCACAAACAAAAACTCATCGGCCTCCAACTGTAATGTGGCGCGCTCAAGCGCCGCCAAACGCACAGTTGCGCCCGGCGCCGCCGCCACCTTATGGCAACCAACCGGCGCTGCTCGTCCGGCAAGACTGGCGCGCCCAAGCGTCAATTCCGCCTGACAGGCTGCAGCCGAATGATTGGAAAAAAAACACTCGATCATGCCGCGGCGTTCGAATAAAATCGGCAAATAAGGCGCACAGGCGCGTTTGGCGGCGTAATAGGCCGGCTTGGGCCGCCGGTAATAGTCAATTGCCGACCAGTTGCTGGTCGGCCAGCAATCATTCAACATCCAGAACATTGTCCCGCCATTATTGGGATAATCGCGCCGCGCGCTTTCAAATTCAGCGCGCATCATTTCGGCATGCGTTGCCTGACCATGCTTGACGTATTTTTCCAGACTGTCAATTTCGCCAAACAGCGCGCCGGCAATAAACAGAGTTTGCTCATGATGCGGCAAATGCGCATGCCCGCGTTGCACATGAAAAGTCCAGACATTATTGGGCGGCCAGTGATTGGCCGCGCTCAAGAAACGCCGGATGGTCGCCAGGTCGGCAGGCCCCTGAATACAGAATTCGGAATCAAACGAACAAACCTGTTCAAAATAATTGCGGAACCTTTCCGGCCGGCTGCCCGACTGCGCCAGCGCGAATGTCTGACCGGCAGCCAGCGCCTTGTCGTTCATGGCGCCATCCGGACCGGACTGAAAGAGCGCATATTTCCAGCAGGAAAGGTGGCTGTTGCCGCTTTCGGGGAGATTGCCGAAATCATCATGCGATTGCGGACTGCTCTCCACATAGGACGCGCCGTTGCCCAGACGGCTGATCAAACCGCGCAAAATCATGGTATAAATCTGGGGATCATCGCGCAGACGATTGGCCTTGCGTTCGGTTTCCGGGTCATTATAAACCCCGGTATCGGCATTGGCGGCAGCCTTTTCATCCGGCAGCGCCCAGGAAAAAGCGTCTTCATTGCATCCGCACCAAATGGCAAGACAGGCGCGATTGCGCAGACGGCGGATTTGATATTCGGCTTCGGCGATGATTTCCGGACGCAGCAAATCCACCGGATATCCTCCGCTGGCGAACATAAAATCCTGCCAGACCATGATGCCGTGTTGATCGCAAAGATCATAAAACAATTCACGCTCATAAATGCCGCCGCCCCAGACACGCAACATGTTGAAGTGCGCATCCGCCGTCCGTTCCACATAGAAACGGTAAGCATCGTCGGCCGCCATGGACGGCCATATTTCCAGCGGAACCCAGTTGGCGCCTTTACAGAAAATCCGGCGGCCGTTTACTTCCAACCAAAACGACAGACCCGGCCCGGCCTCGTCCGTAAACGGATCCTCCACCAGCCGGATTTCCCTGATGCCGAAACGCCCGGCGCGCCGCTCGACTGTTGCGCCGTTAACCAGCAACTCCACGGAGTAGTCATAGAGCTCGGCAGAGCCGGAACCATGCGGCCACCATAATTTAGGCTGTTCGATTTGGATGCTTGTATAGGAATAAACGCGACCGGGCTTTTTGATCTGCTTCCGCAAATCAACGCCATGCCCCCAGACACGCAAAGCCAGTTCATAGCCTGCGTCGCGTGCGGCCTGATTAACCTGAAAATGAAAATCCACGCGGCCGGAAAGAAAAGTGCGCAACCCTGCGTCCAGCAGCCGCGGACCGGGATAACGCTCAATGCTGATGGCGCCCATGACACCCGTGCCCGGCAGCGGCAGACTCCAGTCCCAACCGAAGTTAAACTGGGGCTTGCGCATCAGAACGCGCCGGCCCGGCCAGCAGCCGGACTGCGCATCGCGTTCGCGCCCCATAACGCCGTCAATGGCATGAAAACGCAAAAGCAGCACATTGTACTCTTCCTCATGCAGACAGCCGCGGATATCAAAGCGGTGCGGACGAAAGGCATTGCGCAACTGCCCAAGCTGCCGTCCGTTTAAAAAGAGATCGGCATGCCCATCCACACCATCCAGACAAAGATCAGTCCGCAAGTCCTGATCTTCCCGCGCAACCTTAAAAACCAGCCGCCACCACCAATCGCGGCCGGTAATCCAAAAAGCCTGCCGGGCCCGGTCGTCCAAAAACGGATCCGGAATGCGCCCCGCCGCCGTCAATGCGGCATGAATATCGCCCGGCACATCAACCGCCAGCCAACCGGCATCATCATAATCAACACGCGCCAGCGCATTTGGATCGCCGGCGCCCGGAGCGGTGTCAGTAAATTTCCAACCTTGATGTAATGATATGTTCAGCATAGTCTGACTTTCGGTAAAAGCGCCAAGCCAAGTTCGACAACCTGGCGCGGCGGCATCAAGGTTCCATGATCAATTCTGGCGGGGCGTTGCCGCCGCAACATCGGCCAACGCGGGCGGCTTGTCGCTTAGCGCCGCGCTGTCAGGACAAGCCGGCGGCACGGGATGCGCAAGCTTCGCCGCCGCCTGACGGCCAACCTGCCGGTAAACAAAGTTCTTGCCTTCATAATTGCGTAAAACAACGGCATCCTCATCAACGGACTGCACATAATCCGGCAAGAGCGGAATTTTGCCGCCGCCGCCGGGACTGTCTATCACAAAATGCGGCACAGCCAGACCAGAAGTCCATCCCTGCATGGCGCTCATGATTTCCAGACCTTTTTGCACAGTTGTCCGCAAATGTTCGGTGCCGGCCACCTGATCGGCCTGATAGATGTAGTATGGGCGCACACGACAGGCCAGCATTTTTTGCATCAGCTTTTTCATGATCGCCGGATCGTCATTGACGCCTTTCAGCAGCACGGTCTGGCTGCCCAGCGGAATCCCGGCATCGGCCAGGCGGTTGAGGGCTTTGGCGGCCTGCGGAGTAACTTCATCGGGATGATTGAAATGAACGTTGATATAAAGCGGACGGTGTTTTTTGAGCATGCGCGTCAATTTGGCGGTAATACGCTGCGGCAAAACGCAGGGCACATGCGTCCCGACACGAATGATTTCAATGTGCGCAATGGCGCGCAACGCGCCCAGAATTCCATCCAACCGCTCATCGGTCAGCAGCAGCGGATCGCCGCCGGAAACAATCACATCGCGGATTTCCGTATGGCGGCGGATGTATTCCAGCCCATCTTCAATAAAACGCGGATGCATTTTATTGAAATCGCCGACCATGCGTTTGCGGGTGCAAAACCGGCAATAAGTGGCGCACTCATGCGAGACCAGGAAGAGAACGCGGTCCGGATAACGATGCACAATACCCGGCACGGGCGAATCGTGATCTTCCGCCAGCGGATCGCTTTCGCCGCTTGCGCCTTCCAGTTCGCGCGCATCCGGAACCACCTGGCGATAAAGCGCATCACCTTTGGCCTTGATCAGCCCCAGATAATAGGGATTGATGCGCAAACGAAAAGTGGAGGCCACCTTCCGCACATCATCAACATTGAGCCCAAAAACTTCAGCCACTTCCTCGGCGGACTTCATGCTTTTACGCAACAAACGCTGCCATCTTTCCATGTTAAGTTCCCCCTTTATTGAGGTGTTTGCAGAAAATCACCAAATCTTCGCCATCCCGGTAAAAATCAGGCAGACGCGCGGTTTCAATGTAACCGGTTTGCCGGTAAAATTGACGGGTGGATGAATACATGGGCTTGGCGGAAGTCTCAATCACGATCAAACGCCCATTTTGCGCGCGGGTTGTCTGTTCCACCCGTTGCACCAGCGCCCGTCCATAACCCTGGCGGTGTTTTTCCGGATGCACGGCCATCCAATATAAATCCACCGTGCCTTCCGTCATGGGCGTCGGGCCATAGCAAACATAGCCCGCAACCTGACCGGCGGAATCTTCCACAACTTCAATGACGTAATCCTTCTGGTCGGCATTGGCAAGATAAATGTCTATTACTTCCGCAGCAACTTGTTCTTCTTCGGGCAGAAACATGGCAGTGGCGTTGATCAGATCAAGCACCGCCGACCGATCGGAAGCTGTCATGGCACGAATGTTCATTTTTACCTTTTTGCGCGTAAAGCCAGTTCGACCTGGCCGCGCCAGAAATTTTCATAAGATATGCCGGCTGCCTGAAGCGACCGCGCCAGACCGGCATCACGTGAAGTATCCGGATTGGGATTGACCTCCAACAGAAAAGCGGTTTCATCCTTGCTCACCCGGAAATCAAGGCGCGCATAACCGCGCAGGCGCAATATTCGGCAAACATGGCGCGCAACCGTTTCAAGCTGGCCGGCCAGAGCCGCAGAAACAGATGCCGGACAAACCGGCACTGTGCCCCGGCAAGCCGGATGATCAGTCTGCCACTTGGCTTCGTAGCCCACAATTTTCGGCATGTCGGCGGCGAAATTCTGAAAGCATATTTCGGAAAACGGCAACACACGCCAATCGTCTTCTTCTTGTACAACAGCCACATTGATTTCACGTCCTTCAATGAACTCTTCCACCAAAGCCGGCTGGGCATAGACAGCGCCAACCTCCTTGATCCTTGCCAGAAGCGCGGAAGGATCGCGAACAATGGACTGCGCATAAATGCCGATGCCGGCATCTTCGGAATTCGGTTTGACGATCAGCGGGAAAGCCGGCGCTTGCGGCAAATCCGGCGCGGCTTCCGCCAGAAATCCGGCGGGAACTGTCAGGCCGCAAGCGCTCAAAATGGCTTTGGTCCTGAATTTGTCGCGGCAGAGCGCAAGCGTTTCGGAAGCATTGCCGGTAAAAGGCAAATCCATCAATTCCAGCAACCCGGCCACATCCGCTTCATAACCGGAAGCGCCGCGAAAGCCTTCGCAAAGATTAACCACCGCCGCCGGCGCACGGCGCAGGTCATCCACAAGCGGCGCAATGTTTTCGCGCAGCACAACCATGCGCGGCGCAAAGCCCGCCGCCGTCAGCGCTTCCGCCGCCTGGCGCGCCGCTGTTTCCAGGGCCTGTTCGGAAAGTTGCTCCGCCGGCCGGGCGGCATGCGGGTCAACGGCATTATAAAGAACGGCAACGGGCATTGGCGAGGCGTTCATGCGCTTAGTCCATGACGGCGGGCGGCGGTTTGCGCCACTTTAAGAATCAGCTCCGCATAGCTGTAGCCGGCGGCGCGAGCGGCCGCGGGCAGGGCCGAATTATCGCGCGGGTCCGGCAGGATCCCGGGCAGCGGGTTCAGTTCGATCACATTCGGTTTGCCGGCGGCGTCCAGCCGTAAATCCACACGGCACCAATCGCGCACACGCAGAACGGTTACCACGCGCCGCACAAGCTCACGAATTTCATTTTCCAGCTCCACCGTAATCCTGGCCGGACAAACCAGAATCGGCATCGGATTGGCGGGATCATCCCAAACCCACTTGGCTTCGTAGCCGTAAATCGGATTGGCGCCTTGCGGCAAGACGCTGTGATCAATCTCGATTGGCGGCAAAACTTCATAATCCGGCGCATTGCCCAAAACCCCCACCGTAAACTCACGGCCCGGCAAAAATTTTTCAACCAACGCCGCCTGCCGATACCAACGGTGAATTTCCAGCACCCGCTCCACCAGCTCTTTGCGCGTTGTTACCAAACTATTGTCGCGAATGCCCATGGATGAACCCTCACGCACAGGCTTGACCAGGGACGGCAAATGAAAACGCTGGCCGTTGAGCATATCGGGTTCAATGTGGAAAAAAGGCGCCGTCGGAATCTTGTGCAAAACCATGATTTCCTTGGCGCGCACCTTGTCAAGACAGATCCCGAGCGTCAGGGCGTCCGAACCTGTGTAGGGAATTCCAAGAATCTCGCAGATAATCGGCACCTGCGATTCGCGATTGGGACCAACAACGCCTTCGGAAATGTTAAAAACCAAATCGGGGCGCATCCGCCGCAAACGCTCAAAAAGATCCAAATCACCATCAAGCATGGCCACATCATAACGCTGCGCCAGCGCATCGGCTACGGCCGTAATGGTTTCCGGTGTATCATATTCGGCAAGCAAGTCCGGCGGCTCGTCATCATCCGCAGGCAATTGCCCGGGACGATTTGATAACGATATCTCCTTTGCCATTTTTTTGGAAGCATAGACCAGCGCAACGCGCAATGCTTTATTCAAAAACTTATCCTCTCCATCTTTCAGATTGACGAGCCAATCTGATCCTGGAAACCACCCGCCATTTGAATTTTTTTTGCCGCTCGTCAACCACCATATCTTGTGGTTACCGGCAACATACTTAACCACCTGTGGTTGTCAATAGTTTTTTTTAAAAAACTCAAAATATCGCCATCAACCATGCAACTACATCGCCTGAATTGGCCAATGTGGATGGTTATAAAACAATTCCGGCCAACACACAATCATAATCATCGGCAAATCTGCGGCGCTTAAAAACGGCATGCCAACCCGGCTTTATAAGCCCGGCCCGGAGCGGGATAATACAAGCCGGAGAAGGCGCCATCCGGCAACCATCCCATATACGCCACATCGGCATACTGCCTGTCCAAAACATTATCAACGCCGACAAACACGTTCAATTCCGGCCAAACCGGTCGGCTCGGCATCCAGCGCAGAGCCAAATCAACCGTCGCAAACGCATCAAGCATTTCGCCGCCATTGGCGTTATCGCCGCCCATGTATTGCCGGCCCACAAACGCAGCTGTTCCATCCACGGCCAAATCAAACGGCAAAAAGAACCGAATGCCGCCGGATCCCTTGTGGCGCGGCGCCAAAGGCACCGCTTTACCATCGTTGTCGCCGCCGGTAAAACCGGCATCCGTCAGCGTGTAACTGACGCCCACCCGCAACACTTGCGGCTGCGTCCACTCAGCCCGGCTTTCCAGGCCCTGCCGCCGGGTCTGATCCAGATTCTCGTTACGCATATTTACAGCGTTATAAGCAATTTCATCACGCATATCCAGACGGAAGACCGTCAAGCCGGCGCTACAGTTTTCAAGCAACTCCAGGTCGGCGCCGATTTCATAATTTTGCCCTTTTTCCGCATCTATATCCAGATACATCTGATCGCTGCCATACCCGATATAACTGATCTGTTCATCCACAAACGGAAAGCGATAAACCGTGCCGGCGCGCGCAAACAATTTTGATTTTTTGGCAACCATAAAAGTCAAATCGGCATCCAGCGCATTGACTTTATGGGTCTTGTGATCATCCACCACCGGCGCCTGTCCATCGGTTACCGTCGCGCCGATGCGGGACTGTTCATGGCGCGCGCCAAGACCAAGCCAAAGCGGCTCCAGAAGCGCCCACTCGTTCCGCAGATAAGCGCCCAAGGTGTATTTTTCCACCTCACCGCGCGCCGTTTTCGTGTACCGCGCGCGCTCCAGATAACGGCGCGAATCGAGCTGGTCCGCATAGGCGTCAAAACCAAGCAGCAATTTATTGGAACGCCCCGCCAGCTCGGCGCTCCACGTCCAGCGCGGCGTTATTGCAAACGAATCAACATCAACATCCGCATAACTGAACCAGCTCTCCATATTGGAAACCATGCGCTTACGCGCGCCGCCCAGCTCAATATCCAGCAACATATCGTCATCCAGCAGCGATTTAAGGCTGACGGCAACATTCCCAATCCGACTGCAGGCTTCGTCATCCGGATTGACGCTTTGGCGCGGATTTTGTTCCATCTGCGCGCGCGTTAATCCGCCCGGCAACTGATAGGTCATGTCGTTATAATCAGCGCTGAAAGAAAGACTGTTCCAGGCGTTGAGATCATAACCCAAGCGCGCCCCGCCGCCCCAGATCGTATAAGCCGAGCGATCGCGGTAACCATCCAGCTGATTGCGCTCAAGATTGACCGCATAGCGCAGTGGACCGGCGGAGGCTTCCGCGCCCAAGCGCTGAATATTCAAACCATAGCTGCCAAATTGACAATCCAGATCGGCGCGGGCGACGCCGGCTTCACGCCGGGTAATGATGTTAATCACCCCGCCCACGGCATTATCGCCCAAAAGCGCGCTCTGGCTGCCACGCATGATTTCGATCCGTTCCACGCTGTTGACCGGAATTTGGGCCCAGTTGAGCGCGGCCATATCGGGATTATTCAAACGCCGGCCATCGAGCAAGACCAGAACGCGGCCATGCGAATTTTCGCCGAAACCGCGCATTGAAATTTCGGCCTGTGCCGCATTGCCGGAACTGCTGCGAAAGGAAATGCCGTTCAGATTGCGCAGGAGATCCACAAGCGTAGCCGCATTGGCTTCCCGTATATCCGCTGCGGTCAAAACCGTTACATTGGCCGGGATCCGGCCGGCTTCACGATGGTCACGGCTGGCGGAAACTATTATTTCCGCCTGACCATCACTGGTCGTCTGCGTCAGCCCCAAATTGGCCAACACCGCAAGGACTATTCCGATCACTAAATGTTTTTTATGCATGCCGCCCATCGCTTTTCCGCCGAAATCATGCGCGCCGGTTGTTCCCAACACCCTATTCGGCCGGTTTGTCCGATTCATGGCCGATTTTTGGTTCCAAAACACTGCAACTGGATTTGCAACCGCAGCGTATCAAACACCAAAGCCGCCAGCACGGCATTGCCGGCTGCCGTCAGATGCACTCCATCATCTATAGTATAATGATTTTTGGCGGCGGCCGACATCAGTTTTTTGAGTTCGCGGTCCAAATCCACCAATGGTAATAAATTTTGTGCAGCAAATTGACGGGTGACTTCCCGATAGCCGTTGACGAGTGCATCCGATCCGCCTCCGGCCTTGACCTTCGGATGATTGCGCGAGGCAGTTTGATCGTCCATCACTGGCGGAAATGTGATGACAATAACCTGAGTTTTAGGCGGCAGTCGCCTTTTAAAATCCATAAGATACCCGGAAAATTCCTCCAGCGATACCTGCCGTTCTGGATTATTAAAGTCGCTATTGTTGCCGCCGAATTCCAGCAAAACAAAATCAGGATTATGCGCTAGTACATCGCAGTCAAACCGTTGCATGGCCTCGCGGGCGGAATTGCCGCCCACAC
>CAZMFH010000094.1:0-6720 GCA_964565485.1 uncultured Verrucomicrobiota bacterium
ATTTGCGCCCGTGCCTAGTACGGGCTGGTCGGTGGGATTGGTCTTCCCCCGTGATGAACTGCTCGGTGTGGTTTTTGAATTAAGCCGCAAGTCGCTCAGTTTCGGCATAATCGGTTTTGCCCTGCTGCTCGTTGTGGCGCTGGGCATTGCGCGGTCAATCACCCGCCCGATCCATCTGCTTGAAGGCGCCACACGCGCGCTTGCCACCGGCAATCTTGACGCGCCGCTGCCCGCAATCGCCGGCGAAGATGAAATCGCCGGACTCGCCACCGCCTTCCACTCAATGCGCGACGATCTCAAACGGCATATTGCCGAACTGCGCGCCACCACTGCCGCCAAGGAGCGTATCGAAAGCGAAATCCAGATTGCGCACGACATTCAGATGAGCCTCGTCCCGCGCACCTTCCCGCCCTTCCCCGACCGCAACGACACCGAAATCTTCGGCATCCTCGAACCCGCGCGCCAAATCGGCGGCGATTTTTACGATTTCTTCCTGGCCGACAAAGACGAACTTTGTCTCGTCATCGGCGGTGTTTCCGGCAAAGGCATTCCAGCCGCCCTGTTCATGGCCGTTACACGCACATTCCTGCAATCCATCTGGCGTCAGGAACACAATCCGGGGCCAACCCTGACAAGGCTCAACCGGGAACTTGCGCAGGATAACAAATCATGCATGTTCGTAACCATTTTCTGCGCCCGCATCAACCTGAAAACCGGACGCTGTGTCTATGCCAATGGCGGACACAATCCGCCCTTTTTTCTGCGCCGCGGCCAACCGGCACAACCGCTTGCGACAATCAAGGGCTTGGTCGTGGGCGGCATGCCGGACTTCACCTATAACGAGTCCGAAATTGTTTTCGCGCCCGGCGACGCCATTTTCCTTTACACCGACGGCGTAACCGAGGCCATGAATCCGGAAGGCCGCCTCTCCGGTGACAACTGGGCGCTTGAACAAATCAACCGCTACAGCTCCGGCAACTGTGCGGAAATGGTTGCAGCCATGCGCCAGGCGCTCAAAAACCACACGCTGGACGCCGAGCAATCCGATGACATCACCATGCTGGCCTTCCGCTACCTGGGCGCATAACCCCCAGCCTATCCGCCAGCCGCCAGCTCAATCCCGCGCTTTTGCAGCAGCGAGCTGTCAAGCCGATAAAGCTCAATCCGCGCCTTAAGATGGTTGATCACCGCCTCAACCTCGGCAATGCGGCTAACCACCAGATCGCGCTGAGCCTGCGCCACCAGCAGCGTGGTTGATTTGCCGACGCGGAATTTTTCCTTCTCCGCGCGCAAGGATTCCTCACGATGGCGGCGGGTGGCCTGGGTGGCGTCAATCTGTTCGCGAGTGCGCTGCACTTCAATCATGGCCGCGCGCACATCAACCTGCACCAAATCCTCCAAATTGCGCATGGCCGCTTCCGCCTGTTCGCGCTGCAAAACCGCCCGGGCATGTCCGGCGCGTTCCGCGCGCGTAAAAGGCGGATATTCAAGGCGCAATCCGGCTGTTACGGCATTTTCGCGCTGATCCACATCGCGGTTGTTGAGGCTGAACGTATCCGCATAACTCGTATGGCCAAGCGTTACAAAAAAATCAAGGCGCGGCAGCAACCCGTTGCGCGTCCGGATGATCTCGAGATCGCCGCGCGCAATCCGCAGACGCGCCTCATTGATTTCCGGTCGGCCCGCCAGCGCAATCCGCACATGCTCGGCCACGGAATCAGGATCGGTTTCCGGCACAAAAGGCAGATCGGCAATTTCCGGCACCCGATCCCAGCCGCCATCGCGATCCGCCGCGCCTATCAGACGCAACAAATCAAGCCGTCTCCGGGAAAGCGCGCTGCGGGCATTGATCAAACTTTCGCGACGCTGAGCGACTTCCGCTTCCGCTGCCGCCAACTCAATATCGGAAAGATGCCCCACCAGAATCCGTTCGCGCACTTCATCGCACTCCCTTTCCGCAAGTTTCAAGGACTCATCATAACTCTCCCATTGTCGCTCAGCCAGCACGCAATTCCCGGCAGCCGCCTCGACGCTGGCCGCCAGCGCCAGAGCCACAGCGCGCAATTCATGGGCGGAAATCAGCGCATCCAGACGCGCCTGCCGCAAACGAACCAGATTGACCTGCGGACCAAAATCGCGCAGCAAAGGCTGGGTCAGCGCGGCATTATAACGCGTAACATCACGCCGATTATCGTGCGCAGCGCCCGGATCCGGAGTCCAATCAATCTGATCGGACAAGCGTTCCGCGCCGAGCGTCAAACGTGTGCCGGTTGGCAGTGTTTGCGCCAGTCCGGCCTTGCCTAAATAACCTTTTTTGTCAGTGTCAAGATTAGTGGAAACAATTCCGGAAACAACAGTTTGCATATCATCCGCCGAACCGGAACGCGCAAATTCAGCGGTCAGCGCCGGATCGAAAGCAGCGCGCTCGCCGCGCACAAAAGTCTCACTCACCGCAGGCTTCAGTCGTTCCACCAGGAAGGCCGGATTATGCTCAAAAGCCAGCGCCACGGCTTCAGTCAAAGCCAGGCGCAATGGTTCGAAAGATGCTGCCGTGTCGGAGGGATTTGCTGCGCCTGATTCCAGGAGCGCCGCCAAACACAACAGAACTGCCGTAAAAACATTTTTTGATTTATGCATGATTATGCCCGACAACTTGCGGTTTAGAACGGTGTTTTTCAAAAACAAAATAAATAATCGGCACCAAGACGAGCGTTACCAGCGTGGCGCTGAACAATCCGCCAATAACGGCGCGCGCCATCGGCGCCTGCGCCTCTCCGCCATCGCCCAGTCCGATGGCCAGCGGCGCCAGTCCCAACGAAGTCGTTAAAGCCGTCATCAAAATAGGACGCAACCGGCGGCGGCCGGCTTCGGCAATGGCAGCGCGCAATTCCATCCGGTCGCGGCGCCGCAAAAGGTTGGTGTGGTCCACCAGCAGAATGGCGTTATTGACCACAATGCCGGCAAGCATGATGCAACCGATAAAAGACTGAATATTGAAAGTAGTGCCGGTCAGCAACAGCATAACAATCACGCCGACAATCGCCATCGGCACGGAAAACATCACCACCAGCGGGTCGCGCAGCGATTCAAACTGGCAAGCCATAACCATATAAACCAAAAGCACCGCCAGCCCCAGACTGAAAAGCAGTTCACGAAAAGCTTTTTGCTGTTCTTCATAATCGCCGCCGAAGGCAATGCTGAACCCGCGCGGCACCGCCACGGAACGCAAGCCTGCGCGGATATCGGCAATCACCGAACCCATATCCCGTCCGCTGATATTGGCGCTGACCGTAATAATGCGCTCCTGATTCTGGCGCTCAATCATCACCGGCCCGGAAGATGTTTCAGAACGCACAACATTACGCAGCACCACCGGCAAGCCGGCGCGGCTAATCAACACAATATCGAGCAGTTGCGCCAGCGGTTGTTCTTCCGCCTTGGTTGATTTCACCAAGATCCGATATTCATCGCCATCTTCACGGTAATAACCGGCCGAGGTGCCGCCCAGCGCAGTTTCGAGCGCCAAGGCAATCTGCTCGACCGTCAACCCCAAATCAGCAGCCTTGCGGCGATCAACCAAAATACGCTCTTCCGGCGTGCCCGCCTCACGACTGATGCGCGCATCGGTTACACCCGGGGTGCGTTCCACCACCAGGCAAACCTGCTGCGCCAGATCGTTGGCAACATCAAAATCATGTCCGCGCAACTCGACGGATACTTTCTCGCCGCCCGCCGAGCCCATACGCATGATAAAAAGCCCCTGCCCGGCGCGCGGACGCAAGGTAATGCCGCGGATATGCGCCAGCTTGCGGCGCAGATCGTCGGCAATCGCATTGCTCGAGCGCGATCGCTGCGCGAGCGGCTTCAGATTGATACGCACCTGCCCGTTATGCGATCCGGTGGCACGCCAGGGGTTGCCGCCCAGACTGACCACCATGCTTTCCATTTCCGGCACTTCACGGCGCACAACATTTTCAACTTCAATAAAGGTCTTTTCCATAACCTCCAGGCGGGCGCCGGCCTCCATTTCGCCCTCAATGCGCACTTCGCCCTCATCGGTTTCCGGCATCAGTTCCGTGCCGATCAGCGGAATAAAAAACAAACTGCCTATCATAAGCAAAAAAGCGCCGCCAATCACCACCGCCTTGCGATCCAATGCCGCATGCAAAATCCGCTCATAAAAATTTTCCGCGCGCGTCATCAGCCGTACGCTCAACATCCCGGCGCGCGCAAACAAGCGCGGCGTTTCCTGAATCGGCCGGCTTTCCGCAGTTATGCCGCGCAACCAGCGTGAAGCCAGCATCGGCACCAGCGTTACGGCGGCAGCCAGCGAACATAAAAGCGCAAAACTGACCACCATCGCCAACTGCTTGAACATTA
The DNA here is from genome assembly GCA_964565485.1 of uncultured Verrucomicrobiota bacterium. Taxonomy (GTDB): domain Bacteria; phylum Verrucomicrobiota; class Kiritimatiellia; order JAAZAB01; family JAAZAB01; genus CAZMFH01. The sequence goes on from CAZMFH010000094.1 coordinate 4,381, forward strand.
CCCCGGCCATGCCCTGCACAAAAACCATCGGCAAAAACACAACCAGCGTCGTCAAAGTGCTGGCCACGATCGCGGATGAAACCTCATCGGACCCATCCACTGCGGCTACAGCCGGAGCCTGCCCGTTGCCGCGCAAACGCACGATGTTTTCCAGCACCACAATGGCGTTGTCCACCAGCATGCCCACCCCCAGCGCCAGGCCGCCAAGCGTCATGATATTGAGCGTGTAACCGCTAAAAAAGACCATGGCAAATGTGGCGATAATCGAAACCGGTATCGCTGCGGCAATCACCAGCGTACTGCGCAAATCGTGCAGGAAACACAACAACACCAGCACCGCCAAAACCCCGCCAAAAATTGCCGCCATCCCGAGATTACTGATGCTGCGCTGGATGAATGTTGATGAATCAATGATTGGCACAATGTTGATTTGCGGCAAATCCTGATTAATCCGGGCAATCTCCTCAAGCGCAGCCTGAGCCACAGCCACGGTATTGGCGCCGGACTGTTTGTTGATTGAAAGGCGCAAGCCGGAACGTCCGTTAACCCGCACAAGCCGCGTCGGTTTTTCCCAGGCATCGCGCACTTCGGCCAAATCGCTCAACAAGACCGGCACACCGGAGCGTTCCATGACGACCGTATCGCGCAACTCGGCCATGCTGCTGAAATAACCCGGCACACGCACACGAATATCGAGATGCCCCTGGCGCACCGTTCCAGCCGGACGTTCAACATTGCCCTGCCTAATCCGCGCCAACACCTGATCAAGCGCAAGATCGTAGGCGCGCAGGCGCTCTAAATCAAGGTCAACATGAATTTCGCGCTCCAAGCCGCCCCAGATATCCAGCGCAGCCACACCGGGAATGCGTTCAATCCGGAACTTAACCTGATCCTCGATCAGCTTGCGCATGCTGATCGGATCAAGATCGCTGGAGGCGCCCAGAATCAGAACGGGGAAACTGGCCAGATCAAATTTGCGCAACATGGGACGATCAACGTCATCCGGCAGCCGGGACAGAACACGATCAATGCGGTCGCGCACATCATTGGCCGCAACATCCAGATCGGTGCCCCAGGCAAAAGTCAGACGCAAGCTGGCCTGACCTTCCGTTGATGTGGAAGACACCTCTTCCACCCCCGGCACGGCGCTCAAGGCCTCCTCGAGCGGACGGGTAACCATTTGCTCAATTTCTTCCGGATTGGCGTTCTTATAAGTGGCGGAAACACTCAAGGTTGGGGAAGTGATATCCGGCATCAAATCCACCGGTAACCGCCAAAACGCAATTCCGCCAAGAATCATGACGATCAAAACCGCCATGACGGTAAAAACCGGACGGCGCACAGTAAAACGCGCTAAATTCATCGGCGGCCCTTTCGTTCAACACCCGGTTTTTCCGGCGCACTGCCGAAAGGTTCCGGCAAAATGACCGCCGTGCCGTCGGAAAGCAGATGACGGCCAAGCGTCGCCGCTTGGCCGGTCAATTCCGGCGCGGCAATCTCAACGACATCGGGCGTTTGAATGCCGATTGTTACCGGCACAAACCGCGCCACAAGCGCCTCATGATCAATCAAAAAAACTCCCTCAACCGCCTGCTGATGCACTAAAGCGGAGCGTGGGATCAACACAGCGTCCGCGCGCCGGCCAAACTCAATCCGCGCGCGGACGAACATGCCGGGGCGCAGCAAATGCGCGCCGTTCGGCACAGTGATTTCAACACGCGCCTGACGGGTCGCTTCGCGCAAAGCCGGCGCCAGACGCGCCACCGTCCCTGGAAAATTGGTTTGCGGATAAGCATCGGTCTCAATCACAACCGGCATCCCAACCCGCATCAGCGGGTAATCGCTTTCGATGACATTGATCACCGCCGTCAATTCCGCCAAATCCACCACCGCAAGCACAGGCGTGTTGGCTGCCAGCATTGTGCCGGCTTCGACATAACGTTCTTCGACAAACCAGCGATTGGTCATAATTTCTTCCGGCGCGTCAATACGAGTATAGGACAAGCGCACTTCGGAAGATCGGAGTGAAGACTCTTTTTCCGCCATTTGCGCAAGCGCCACTCTGTGCCGGGCAATCTGGGTTTGATGTTCGGACTCCGCCTTGTCCCATTCCGCCTCGGCCGCAATGCGTTTTTCACGCAGCGACCGCACCCGGTTCATTTCGCGTTCCGCCAATGCCATCGCCGTGGACTGTTGTTCAACAGTTGCGCGCGCCACATCCAAAATAGCCCGGGACTGCGCCACCTGCTGGATATACTCTTCATCGTCAATCCGAAAAAGCAATTGCCCCGGCACAAGCGCATCGCCAATATTGACCGATAATTCCTCAAGCCGCCCGGC
>CAZMFH010000094.1:6730-9355 GCA_964565485.1 uncultured Verrucomicrobiota bacterium
CTTGGGCGCCACAACATAACGCGCGCGCGAAACCAAAGTGCCGGTAAAAACACGCGTATCGGCGATCATCCCCCGTCGAATCGGCGCTGTTTCCACCGCCACCGCCGCGCTCCGCATGCGTCCGCGCGCCATTCCGCCGGTACGCCCGGCGCGAAACCGCCAGCCGGCCAGCAGCAAAAGGATAATGATCACTGGAATCAGAATTTTTATTTTTTTCCGCATGGCAACTCCTTGTTATGCCGCGCCCCCCATAAAAACACTTCCACCACCGAGCGAAGCGGCGGACAATAAACCGTCCCCATTTCACAGTCGCGCCCGCGCGCGCGTAACATACCCATCAAAAGACCGGCAAGCGCCTCGTCAGGCAAGAGCGAGCCGATTGCGCCCGCGCTCCGTCCCTGCGCCAACAAGGCCGCCACGGCGCGCACCAGTTTCCGCCGGCGATCCAGCCAGCGTTTGCGCAAATCAGCCTTCAAACACCCCGTTCGCCCCTCATGCTCCTGAATCATGCGCATGACCGCGCGCCGGCCGGCAAAAAAAGCGCTGATCCGCTCGCAAGTATCAAGCAATCGCTCCGTAAAATCGCCGCGCGCCGGCGCCGCCTCCACCAAAGCGCACAACTCATCAAAACCCTCCGTTGCAACCTGAAACAACAAATCATCCTTATCCTGAAAATAACGGTAAATCGTGCCTTTGCTGACACCGGCGGCCTGAGCAACGTCATCCATCGTCAACTCATGCACCCGACATACACTGAAAAGATTTTCCGCCGCCGCCAGAAGCGCCCGCCGCTTGTTTGTTTGCTTGACCATGCCCCTGCCCTCCTAAACCCAAAAAAATCGAACTGACTGGTCAGTATCATGCATGATGCGCCGGAGGCAGTCAAGCATCTTTGCGACGCAATATTTCTGAATTTCCAGGCGGCTCAGCGCGGGCCTTGTGCAAGAATGGTATCTGGCACAGGCAGATCCGAGCGTGACTCCCAGCGCATGGCCAGGAAGATTGCTCCGGCGCCCAGCGCGTTGGCGATAAACAGCGCCACAGGCCCAATCAGATTGCCGGAAACACGCATATTCAAAGCAAAAAACGCGCAAACCGCCACCATTGCCAGATAGACAGCCTGGCCGGTCAATACGACCATCGGTTTTTTGTGATAGGCGGCCACACCTTCAGCGTACGAGCGCAGCGCAACAGATGGCGCATAGAAAGCCATGGCGCAGGACGTGATCTTTACTAACGACAAATCCGCCTCCGGCAACCCCTGCAAGACCGAATAATATCCTCGCAGGAGATGCGGGTTCAACAAAATCAGGTGTCCCATCCCCATAACGCTGCCGGATACAAGAGCAAAGGTTAATAGCCGGCGATTGATGATCCTGGATGCGCCGTAAAAAGCCAACGTCAGGGTTTGAATACGGATAATACCGGCGGCAAGCGTGGAATGAACCGCCAAAACCAGATAATATACCGGCAGTATCCGCTCCGGCATTGGGGCGCGGGCGATAAAAGCGCCGATCATAAAGCCGGAAAGCGACAGCATTGCGGCGCCGGCCGACAAAGTGAGCGAAAATCCAAGAATTTCACGACGCCGCGGCGTGACAGCGCCGGATGGAAGTTTATATTCGCTGTCTCCGGACTTCTTGCGCAAAAATATGGTTTCGGCCGTAATGGCAACGGTCAGACAGAAAACCGCCCAAAAAATCCCGGTTACATTCAGGAAGATAAAAATCATTGCCAACGCCAAGGCAAGCAAAACACGAATCACCGCCATAAAAAAAGCCAGATATGTTTTTCCGCTCGCATACATCAATACAAAATCAGGCGTGCGCCAGAAAAACATAATTGTCATTGGAAGCGAAAACAAAAGCGCGCGTTTGGCTGGCGCCGCGACTGTCGCCGGCAAACCCATCAGCACATCGAAAAGATAATTGCTTACCGGCGGGATCATCAAGATCAGATAAGCGCACACCATACCGGCGGTGATCCAGTAATTAACCTGGGTGAACTGCCGAAATCCTTCGCGAGTGCGGGCATAAACCATGCCGGCAGTGTGCATCCCGTTGCCCAGCGCCCAAAGCAAGCCGATAATGGCCGAACATTGCGACAGTCCGGCAGTGTTCAATGCGCCGCCCGGCGCGCGAGCCGCCACCATTGCCACCAAGGGATATGTCAACGATTGCAAGGAAACCTGCAACGCCAAGGGAAAGAAATAAGTGGAAAAACGGTAGTATGACTTGGATGCCTGAATGACCTATCTCCCGAAATCAATCAACCTTGACCTCATTACGGCCAAATGATGCAGCCGGACAATTTACTCGATTGCGCCAAAGCTGCGCAGCATTTTTTTCATTTCTTCGGATTCCGTTATTTTAATCGGTGTGGCCTGACCTATTTCTTTACTTGAAATGCCCCACGTCTGGAAATCGGTGACATTAAGAGCAGCATGCGGCGACAATCGCGCATTAACATTCGCGCCTTTTTCGAGCAGTAATCTCGCGGTTTCAAGACGGTTTTGAAGCGCGGCATGGTGAAGAGGGGTTGCGCCAAATTTATCAAGCGAATCTACTTTCACCCCATATTCTAAAAGGACATCCACAATTTCCTTTTTTCCGGTTTTCGCAGCCA
>CAZMFH010000095.1:0-8510 GCA_964565485.1 uncultured Verrucomicrobiota bacterium
GGCATGCTTCGCGCCTTGCAGCTGCGGCATCCTGACCTCATCACGGATTCAGGAAGATAGAAAACATGTAACGAGGGAAAATGATGATCAAGCAGGCAGTCACGTGTTGAAAGCGATTCTTTGAGTTGAAACCATTATATTCTGAGGCTATACTAATAACGACCGACAATAATGCTAACACATATAGGCAAGCGAAAGGTGTAATAACCTTGATTGTACATGCAAAACATAGGCAGACCGCAGAGACTCCCGTTGAGGGTGCTTATGCGCTCCCATTTGCAAGACCAGCGGATGGCAATCGTCCCGCACAACCACTCCGCGCTCATTTGCTGAATGTGGCTAATCTGGCCGCTGTCTTCGCAAAACCATTTGGGTTGGCGGCAGAGGCAAAACATGCAGGCATTTTGCATGATCTTGGAAAATATCGACGCGCCTTTCAAGATTATTTGGCGGGGAATCATGTAAAAGATGCAAAAACGTGGCATGCCGCGGACGGCGCAAAAATTGCCGCACGCGAAAATGCTATTATGCAGGCATTCGCAGTTGCTGGGCATCATGCAGGACTCCACGATTTAGCGGATATTCAGGAACGAATAAGGAACGACCAGCCCATTGTTCTATCAGACCTCGTTCGGTTGTTTGAGCAAGATATAGGGGCAATCACAGCTTATTCGGTTGCAAATAAAAACATACAAAATACGCTGGAGAACAAACTGATCGGTGAGTGTGCGATACGAATGTTGTTTTCCGCTTTAGTAGATGCTGACCGTCTCGATGCCGCCTTCTGGCCAGAGCGGCCACCGGAAGCGCACGGTTTAGACGCGGATGTTTTGTTGAATAAAATAAAACAGGCAGTTGTTGATCGTCAGCGGCTGGGGAATGCCATGCAAGACTCTCGTAACTTCGTGTTTAATACCTGTCTTGACGCTGGCGCCCAATCACAGGGATTTTTCTCTTTAAATGTACCAACGGGTGGCGGCAAAACGCTGGCATCCATGGCATTCGCTTTAGCGCATGCCCGAAGGCATGGGCTGCGTCGGGTGATTGTTGTGATTCCGTATTTGTCTATTATTGAACAAAATGCCGCCGAATATTCCCGTATTTTCGGTGTGGATTCAGTTTTGGAATGTCATTCTGCTGTCGAAAAAACGGATGCTTATGAACAGCCAATGTGTGATCTTTGGTCGGAAAACTGGGATGCGCCATTGATTATCACGACCTCAGTACAGTTTCTTGAATCCCTTTTTGCGGCATCGCCATCTCGTTGTCGTAAACTGCATCGTCTTGCCCGGTCCGTTGTGATTTTTGATGAGGTGCAGACTATGCCGCCGCATCTGATGCGCCCTGTCTTAAGCGTTATGCGGGAACTGGTTTCGCGTTACCAGACGTCATTTTTGTTTTGCTCGGCTACGACGCCAGCGTTCAAAAAAACATCCAATCTGCCGGAAGGATTTTCACCGAACGAATTGAAGTCTGTGCTGTCAGCCGCCGATGAAACAGCCATGTTTAGAAAGTTGCGGCGGGTGAAGTACCATTTTCCTTTGTCTGATGTGCGTATGAATTGGCCTGAACTGGCGGTTAAATTAATGGAGCAGTCTCAAGTTCTCTGTGTGGTTAACACCACTCGCCATGCCCGTGAACTTTGGCTGGAAATGCAAAAACAAGATTTACTCAAATCTACGCACAAACCGTTCCATCTGTCGGCAGGCATGTGCGCTCAGCACCGATTCGACAAGCTGAACGACATCCGGGTGCTCCTCCGTCATGGTGCGCCATGCCGTGTGATTTCAACACAATTAGTTGAGGCGGGGGTGGATATTGACTTCCCGTGTGTCTGGCGTGCGTTTGGTCCCTTGGATTCGATTGTTCAAGCAGCGGGAAGATGCAATCGAGAGGGACGTCAAAAGATAGGCAATGTTCATGTTTTTCATCCCGCCGACGAAAGTATTCCGCGCGGTATATACTCCACGGCGACCGGGCAAGCCGCCGTGGAACTGGCGCGTTTCACTTACGAGCCTGACTCTGGCGCGGCGTTGGCAACGGACCCGGAGCTTTTTGGGCGTTATTTTAATGCCCTTTACGGCATGATGGAGGTGGGAACCGACATTCAGGAGATGCGCGCTTCCCTAAAATTCAGGAGCGTTGCGGAAGCAACCAAAGTTATCAAAGACAGCGGCCAGCCGGTGGTTGTGCCGTATGGCATGGGGCCGCGACTTATAGATGACTTGCATGAACGTTTGTTAAGGCATGCTCCACCCAAAGAAGTTCGCGCCGGTTTTCGAGCCCTTCAACGCTACATGGTGAATCTTCGCCGTTACAACTACGAACGCTTCCTTTCCATTGGCGCAATCAAAACGCCATGGGATGGCGCACCAGTGCTTGTACTTCAGGATGGTTTTTATAATAATGATCTAGGTTTGGTTGTCGAAAACCACCCACCGGAGGACTTAATAGTATGAGCGAAACACGGAAACTTGTACATTTACGCGTATGGGGTGATTTCGCCTGTTTTACCCGACCCGAAATGAAAGTCGAACGCGTCAGCTACCCATTGATTACTCCTTCATCCGCGCGCGGTATTTTTGAGGCGGTATTCTGGGAGCCGCAGATGTTCTATTTGATTGACCAAATTCGTGTGCTCAAGAAAGGGCGGTGGATTTCAATAAAACGCAACGAAGTTCAAACAAACATCAGTATGCGAAATGTGCGACAGTGGATGGGCAATGCTGCGAAAGTGTCGCCGATTCAAGCGGGTGGTGGTGCGTCAGATGGAACCCAGCGCGGCATGCTGGCCCTTCAGGATGTGGAATATGTGATTTCCGCCGAGGTGCGGACTTCCAGAATTGATGCGTGCGCAGGAAATGCTTTGCCTAAATACCTTCGGGAAATCCAAGGACGCGCATACACCGGGAAGTGTTTCCATCGTCCGGGGCTTGGAATGCGGGAGTTCGCGGCAAATTTTGAGTGGGTGGATTCACCCGAGGTATTGCCTGCCGTGAAATGGACAGAGGATATGGGACTCATGCTTTACGATGTGTTTGATCACCGGCAACGTGCCGAAGGTTTTCGCTGGCTGAGGCCGGATGAACTCGCCGCCGCACAGCCTGACGTTAAAGTCCGGGGACGCGGCAAGAACGCACCAAGACAGGACTGGAGCGGCGTGAAAATTCAACCTCAGGCCGCCTTTTTCAAGGCCAACGTACAAAACGGCGTCATGGATTGCCACCCGGAGCGGGTTGAGTTGGTCATGATGTCCAAGGAGGGAGACGGCCATGTTGCTTAAAGCGCTCTATGATTTGGCATATTCACCGGAACGACACATCCTCGACAATCCGGCTTTTGAACTCAAAGCCGTCCGCTGGATTATCGAGTTGGATCGCGATGGAAACATGCTGGGGCAAGGCCCGATTGAAACCGGCGACGGCAAGCGTGGACAGGAGTTTCTCTGTCCAACAACAACTCGCAGTAAGCTGGCGGGCGGTGTAGCGGAATTCCTCGCCGATGGCATCACGGCCATTTTTGGCCTTGACCCTGATCCCGACAAGGAAATGACTGATAAAAAACGGGCTGATCGTGACGCAAACAATGCCAAAAAAATGGAGGACTATTGGCGCCAGCTCAAGGTGGCTGGTGATGCCACAGCCTCGCCGTTGTTGCACGCGGTCTTGGCGTGGAAAACGAATTTACCCGATATTCCATCTTTTCTCGAATGGCGGCCGACCTCGTCTGAAACTGGGAAGGGACACTGGGCGATTCGAACAGCAACGGGTGCGCTGGTGAAGTCCGGTCCTGACAACTTCACATTCCGTGTGGACAACCATTTGTTGATCGAAGACGAGACAATTCGACAATGGTGGCGTGATATTTACAAACGGGAAATTGCCGAGGCTGAAACCGTGGCAACGCGGGGTGTTTGCCTTGTCTCTGGAAAAGACGACCAGCCGATACCTCTGACACACCCGAAAATATTTGGAGTGCCCAACACGCAGTCTTTTGGGGCTTCCATTGTGTCGTTTGACAAGAATGCGTTCGCATCGTACGGATTTGATCAAAATCTCAATGCCCCCGTATCTGGTGACGCGGCTGCTGCCTATTGTGCCGCCTTGAACTGGCTATTGGAGCAAAAGAATCATCACTTGGCTATTAGCGGTAGTGTATTGTGTTTTTGGGCGCGGGAAAGCGAACAGCGCATGTGCTTGTTTTCAGATCTCTTAAACTCACCGCAACCTGATGCGGTTCGCAAGTTTATACTCTCGCCTTGGGCAGGCATCCCACGTGCGGAAGCCCAAAAGGATCAGTTTTTCGCTGTCACCTTGGCCGGAAACTCCGGACGTATAGCGGTACGGCATTGGATGCAGTGTCCGCTGGAACAGGCCATCGAAAACTTGCAACGTTGGTTCAGAGATCTTCATATCGAAGTTCCGTCGCCCACGCTCGCAATACAGAAGCATAAAAAGATTTCTGAAAAGCCCGGCAAGGAGCCGTCTGCGCCACTAAGCCTGTTCCGTCTGGCTTGCACCTCGGTACGAGAGGCCAAGGATTTGCAGCCGGAGGTTCCGGCGATGCTCTACCGTGCGGCACTTGAGGGACTGGCTCCAAAGGTTGCTCTCTTAAAGCCCATCCTTCATCGTTTGCATTCACGCCTTGTTAAGGCTGAGAACTATCACATGGTCTTTGACGAATCCCGCTTCGCACTGCTTAAATTGATCGTGAACCGTAACCGAAAGGAGTCCGACATGGAGATACAATCAAAACTGACTGCCGACACGACCGACCCTGCCTACAACTGTGGCCGGTTATTGGCCGTATTGGCCGCAACACAGGACAAGGCAGGCAACTACCGCCGGAAAGGTGGTCCGGGCGTGGCAGAACGATATTACGGCGGTGCTTCGACCGCACCTTCCTTGGTTTTTCCTTTATTGCTCGGCCTCAATCGCCATCACCTCGACAAAATTGCAAAGTCTGATAAATACGCTGGAGACGAGCGGTTTCTGAAACAGCAAATCCAGAATATTCTGGTGCTGTTTAAGCCCATGGCTGCTGGTGTGGCGCCGGATTTTCCGAGAGCATTGAATCTACAGGCGCAGGGGCGCTTTGCGATCGGGTTTTATCAACAGGCCGCGCAAGACGAGGCAAATCGCCGAGCCGCACAGAATGATAAACAGAACCAACCAAATGCATTAATTAACCAAGAAAGGAAATAGTACGATGAACACAATTCTGACAAACCGCCACGATATTCTACTGCTGTTCGAGGTTTCGACTGGTAACCCAAACGGTGATCCGGATGCCGGCAATATGCCGCGTCAGGATCCGTTTAATCACGGCATCATTACGGATGTATGCCTGAAGCGGAAGGTGCGTAACTACGTTGAGAACTTTGCGCCCACGGCTGTTGAGGGAGTGGATTTTAAGGTCTTCATCCATCAAGGGGCGCTTCTTAACGATCTGATTGACGAAGCGTTGCCACACGCTAAAACTTCATGTCCAAAAGGGGATACCGATGATGTGGAGCGTGCCGCACTCAAGTGGCTGTGTAATAGGTACTATGATATACGCGCCTTTGGCGCTGTTCTTTCGACTGGAAACAAGGTGTTTAAGGGCTCTGCTTTCGGCCAGGTCCGCGGTCCTATTCAGTTCACATTCGGGCGATCATATGATTCGTTTATCCCGCGAGAAGTTTCAATTACGCGCTGTGCGGCAACCAACGCAAAGGAGAAGAAAGCCGGCGAAGAAGCCGTGAGCGGCGACGATGGGAGCGGTCAAAATCGCACTATGGGCAACAAGCACATTGTTCCCTATGCACTATATGCGGCCAAGGTGTATATTTCGCCGGCATTTGCCGAGAAAACGGGCTTTACTTGCGCCGACCTTGATCTGTTCTTTGAGGCGTTACTAAATATGTTTGAAAATGACAGGTCGGCCGCGCGGGGCGAAATGATTGTACGCGGGGTTTATGATTTCGAACATGTTGGCACTCAACATGCCAATAATGTGGCGCAAAATCGGCGTGAGTCTCGACTCGGGTGTGCCCATGCACATAAACTATGTGATGGTATTAATGTCAGGCTTAAGGAAGGCCGCGAGTTTCCACAGTCTTTTGCCGATTATCAAATTGTAAATAATTGGGATCCGGCAGATGACGTTGGCGATAAACGGGCGCTGCCGGCCGGCGTTAAGTTGCATCTCAAACACGATGGCCGAACGGTCTAGGTCGTATAAATAGTAAACACAAGGACTGTGTATGAGTGATCAATCCCGCATTTTGGAAGAAATCGTGTCTCGTATCGTTGCGGCCGTGCATCCATTGCGGATCATGTTGTTTGGGTCCACTGCGTGCGGCAAGGTCGGTGCAAACAGCGACTTGGACCTATTGGTTATCATGCCGGACGGTGTTCACCGCCGGCAGACGGCGCAACATCTGCACGAAGTGTTGTTCGGGGTGGGATATGCAAAGGATATTATTGTGGCGACGGTGTCGGATATTGAACGGCATCGAAATAATGCTGGACTCGTTTATGCCGAGGCGTTGAGGTTCGGAATGGAGGTGTATCATGCCGCGTGAAAATGGGAATCCGGCCGGATCGCCGGCGGATTGGATGGCTCGGGCACGTAGTGATTATGCGCTTGCTTGTTCCGACAAGCCTAGCGACACATTCTGGGAAGACTTGTGTTTTCATGCTCAACAGGCTGCCGAAAAAAGCGTAAAGGCTGTTTTATTGCATCGCCGTATTGCGTTTCGTTTCGTTCATGACATTGAAGAACTTTTGACAACGGCGCAACAAGCTGGGATTTTGATCCCCGATGCTGTTCGCACAACTGTGCGTTTGAACGACTATGCCGTACACACACGCTATCCCGACGATGCTGAGCCGGTTACCGAAGACGAGCATCGTGAAGCCGTGCGTCTGGCCGGAATTATATTGGCATGGGCGGACGCTCAATTGAAGTCCCCGTCATTCCGGCAAAGTTAGTGTATGTATTCTGACAACGAGTTACTGCCGATTTCCGGACTGCAACATGTACTCTTTTGTCCGCGCCGTGCTTTCTTGGTTCATGCGGAACATCTGTGGGATGATAATTTCCACACCGCACAGGGCGGAATTGCGCACGAGCGAGTTCATCATGGACCAAGCGAGTCGCGTGGGTCTGTGCTTGTTGTGCGTGCTCTGCGCTTGCGGTCTTACACGCTTGGTTTGACGGGCATAGCTGATGTCGTGGAGTTTTTGGAATCCACTGAATCAGATGAGGGATGTTGTCTTCCTGCTAAACGGGGATATTGGACTCCATTTCCAGTAGAGTATAAAAGCGGCAACAAACGCAAGGAACTCGGATATGAAGTTCAACTTTGCGCGCAGGCAATGTGTTTAGAGGAGATGTTACGTGTCAAAGTGCCGAGAGGTGCGTTGTTTTATGGCGCATCAAAAAGAAGATTAGAGATCGTTTTCACTCCGGAGCTAAAGCAAATCACGCAAAACGCTTCCCAACAATTTCGAGGATTGTTTGATAGCACAGCAATCCCCAAAGCACACTACGAAAAAAAATGTCAAAGCTGCTCCCTGCTCGCCCAATGCATGCCCAAAATAAACTGCGCTGGCAAATCTGCGATAGCATGGCTGGCAAAGCAACTTGAAACATGAAAAAATACCTCAATACTTTGTTTGTCACCTCGCAGGGCGCTTATCTTAACAAAGAAGGCGAGTGTGTTGTCGTCAGCGTGGAGCGGGAGGTTAAATTGCGTGTGCCGATCCACACGCTGGGTGGCGTTGTCTGCTTTGGGAATGTGCTCTGCAGCCCGTTTTTGATGCATCATTGCGCGGAAAATAACGTGCTGGTGAGTTTTTTAAGCGAAAACGGGCGTTTCCTGGCGCGCGTACAAGGACCGGTCAATGGTAATGTCCTGCTGCGCCGCCGACAATATCAACTGGCTGATGATCATTCGCGCAGTGCCACAATCGCACGTTCGTTCGTGCTGGGAAAAGCTCTGAACGCCAGAAGTGTCGTACAGCGCGCTGTGCGTGATCATAACGAAAAAGCCGGCATGGAACAAGCGGCCGCCACCATAAAACATCTTGGCGCGCTTATTGATGCGCTCCGTGAAGAGCAGGATTTAGATGCCGTTCGCGGACGGGAGGGCGATATCAGCCGCGTTTATTTTGGCGTGTTTGATTGCCTGATTACGGCGCAAAAGGAAGATTTTTTCTTTCGAGGACGTAACCGCCGTCCGCCAATGGACAACATGAATGCGCTGTTGTCGTTTGTTTACACGTTGCTGGCGCATGATTGCATCAGCGCTTTGGAAGCCATTGGACTGGATCCGCAAGTCGGTTTTTTGCATCGTGATCGTCCCGGAAGACCGAGTTTGGCGTTGGATTTGATGGAGGAATTTCGCCCATTTTTTGCCGACCGGCTGGCGTTGTCGCTTGTGAATCTTAAACAGGTGCAGGCAAATGGATTTGAGCGCACGGAGTCCGGCGCGGTTGAAATGACGGATGCCACCCGCAAAACTA